>CALGGR010000149.1 GCA_937915755.1 uncultured Fretibacterium sp.
TAACTTAACTTAGCGCAATTCATCTCACACTTACAGAAGTGGGAGCCTTCTTGCGCGTTACGGTAAAACTGATAAGAAGGCTCGATAATGGTGGCATTTTTTGAAAGAAATTTGTCCATACTCATGAAGAATATTTGCTTATCATGTGTGAAAACAGCAGGATAAAGCTCACCTGCCCACTTCCAATCTTTTTCTGTCTTGACAGCAAGAAGACGCCTTTTAACAGATTTATATTTATTTTCTAGCATTCTTGATACCATTTTTCGGAATGCGGGTTCTGTCCGTTCACGAAATTGAGTGTTGATTTCCCTTGCCAGCTGTCTACTTTGACTATCTTTAGCCGTCTGTAAAAATCTGAGCTCTTGCTGAAAATTCTTATATTCTTTTGTCCTTGTAATTTCTTCAGGGATATTTTTTTCAACTGAGTCTGAAAAATTTTCTATCACGGCCTCGCTATTTGAGTCTATGAATAAAACTTTTTCGTTAAATTCAGTCATCTTTCCTTTTTCTTCAAAGAGTTTTTTTAGATCATTGATTGGGAGATTCTTTTTTAATGGAGTTATAAAGAAGAAGCGGCGATATTTATTTTCCAGACAGGCATCAAAAATATATTCCAGGACTGAATGTGTCTTGCCAAAACCAGTAGGCATATCGAGCAAAAAAAGACCATTTGCTAAATTATTTTCGCAGTATGTCTTTATGACCTTGTACATTATATTTCTTCCTCATGAGAATCAAAATATTTTTGACGATTATAGCATAATGAATTTTAAGAGTGGTATTTCGTGAAGAAAGAAAGACCGCAGGAAGCGATTGACGTATTTTCTAAGGCAAGATTGAAACAGAAAATATAGAGAAAAATCCGAGTACTTTTTGCATTGTCGTCGCTGGCATAGGGATTTTTGCGTGATATAATGTCAAAATCCACACGAAAGGAGAAATGTTACATGACCAGAGCCGAGTTTGCAGCGAGAAAACGCTGGGACACAAGCATCATGACTGAAGAGGAGAAGGAAGCACGTATGCAGAGGATTCTTTCTCACTGCGGAAAAATAGATAGTGACGCATTTGAACCGAGTTATGATTACGAAGAGGAAGACTTTGTGAAGACCATTAACGAACTTTGCGGGTCAATTTCCGACGAGTCATTCCGCCTTTATCGCGAAGAGGCCGTGTAATACATGTTGTATTTTCTGGACTCTAACATCTGCATAACATTCCTTCGCGAAGGCATGAAAGCAGATTTAGTCAGGCTCAAAATCCTCATGTATACACGCAAGGCTGTGCAGATTCCCTCTGTGGTCTCGGCTGAACTCATGCACGGGGCATTCAAGAGCAACAACGCGGAAAATATGAATAAGGTAAGAAAATTTCTGTCAAAGTTCGTGATTGTACCGTTCGATTTCGAGGCATCAGAAATATATGGGCAGATCCGCACCTCACTAGAACGCGGCGGACGGCTCATAAGCTTCCCTGACATGCTCATAGCCGCAACCGCCCTTACTCACAACGCAACCTTGATCACCAACAACACACAAGAATTTTCCCGCATAGACGGACTCAATATCTCAGACTGGACAATTTAACGCTAAATTTTCCGCCCACTGGTCTATAATATCCACATCAAAATTTACACAGGAGGCATAATTCATGAAAGCCAGCACTGTAGCGAGGAATTACGTTTTCCTCACAATTCTTCTTCTCGCAATGATACTCGGTGCGTTCACCGGGTGGCTCTATCCTGACTTCTCCTCAAACATTGCGTTTCTCGGAACAATCTTCATTCGTCTAATGTTCTGCATCGTCGTCCCGATGGTCTTCGCGTCAATCGCGGGAGCTGTCGCAAACACAAGAGACCTCGCGCGTTCAGGCCGTATAATGTGGGTAACAGTCGTAACATTCGTCATAACCGGCGCAATAGCGGCTGTGATATATTTCGGCCTCGTCCTGATCTTCCCGCCGGTTACAGCAGCCTGGACTAACATCGCGCATGAGGAAGTAGGCTCTCACGCCACAATGACGCAGATGATCGTCAACTTCTTCACCGTTGAGGACTTCGTTGCACTCCTCTCACGCCGTGCAATGCTGCCGTTAATCGTTTTCTCATTGCTTTTCGGGTTCGCGGCAAACTTGAGCGGTGAAGCGGGTGAACCAGTGAGGAAATTCCTCGAAAGCCTCACAGCCGTAATGCTGAAGCTCGTCAATCTCGTTACGTATTACGCGCCGATAGCGTTCTTCGCAATCTTTGCCGACCTCGTTGCAACATACGGCCCTCAAATTTCGGAGGATTACGCCCGCGCATTGCTCGTATATTACCCCGTATGCTTCATCTACGTCTTCACGGCGTTCCCGGTTATGGCGTGGATTGGTGCAGGCTCAGAGGGTGTACGCGAAATGTTCAGGCACATCACGAAGCCCGCAGTCGTTTCGCTCGGAACATGCTCGTCCGTCGCAACAATTCCCACGAACATGGAGGCTGCTGCTGACACAGGAATATCGCGGGATGTTTCCGACATCGTTCTTCCTTTGGGCGCAACAATGCACATGGATGGCTCATGCTTCTCTTGCGTCCTGAAGATCGCGTTCGTATTGGGGGTATTGGGACAGCCTTTGACGCTCTCACAGCTCCCGATGATTGTCCTAATCGCGGTGTTCTCGGCTGTGGGAATGAGCGGAGTACCGGGCGGCGGTTATATCGGCGAGTACATAATATGCGCGCTGTTCTTCCCGAATCACATGGAGCTTGCGTTCCCGATTCTCGTTGCGATTGGGAATCTCGTTGACCCTCCTGCAACTATGATCAATGCCGCTGGTGATTATGTGGTGTCGTTCATAGTGTCGAGGTTTGTTGACGGCAAAGACTGGCTCAAGAAAGCAAGAGTAGCCAGAGCGTAGAAGATTTCAGCCCCTCCTGTATAATTCTTACGGGAGGGATTTTTATGTCCAGAGAAAAGAACTCATCACTAAGCAGGTACATATCACTAATCTTACGTCATCAGCCCGAAGTTGCAGGGGTAACCTTAGACTCTCACGGCTGGGCAAAAGTTACAGACCTTATCGCGGGCATAAACAGGACGAGGCATATTGACATTGAGACACTTCGTGAGATTGTTGCGACTGACAGCAAGGGAAGGTATTCATTCAGCGATGACGGTGAATTTATCCGCGCCAATCAAGGGCATTCAGTAGATGTTGACGTTGAACTTGAGGAGCTTGAACCGCCGGAAATTCTCTATCATGGTACATCACAGGACACCGTGAGCATCATAAATTCTGAAGGATTGCGGCCGATGACGAGGCTTTACGTCCATTTATCGAGCGACATCAGCACAGCCATAAAGACAGGAAGGCGCAAGGGAGATCATAAGCACCCGTTCGTGTATGCTGTGAAGTCTGGTGAAATGTTCAGGGACGGCCACAAATTCTACAGGTCGGTCAACGGCGTATGGCTCACGAAATCCGTACCGCCCCAGTACCTAGAAGAGCAGCGTCAAAATCGGAACACTGAAGAGTGATACAACTGTCGAAACTACGACGCATCTCGCCGCAAACGCATAGTCCTTTCCGTACATCTCCGCGATGATTTCCGTGTTTGCCGCCGCGGGCATTGCTGTGAGTGTTACGGCAACCTGCCAAAGAATCGTGCTTACACCGAGCGAACGGAAGATGAACAAGAATATTAACGGCTGAACAACGAGCCTTACCGCCGTGAGTTTGAATGCGTCAATGTCGAGTGCCTCGCGGATTTTCGACTCTCCCAGTGCCGCGCCTATTATCATCATTGAGAGCGGGCCTGTCATGTCGCCGATGTTTTTGATCGCGGTTGACATAACTGCGGGTAGCTTGAAAGGCATGAACATTAATGCGATTCCCACGAACACAACAACAAGGCTTGGTGTCTTCAGGAGGATCATGATGCGCTTCTTCGTGTCCCTTTCGTCAACAAAAAGAGAAAGACCAACCGTCCATATCAAAATCCTGACAGGAAGAAGGTAGAACGAAGCGTAGAAAACTCCCTCAGTCCCAAAAACTGACGCAACTATGGGCATTCCTGCGTTGCCGGCGTTTGAGAAGAGTGTGGAAAATTCAAGGACTGCTTTACGTTCGAGGGGCTGATTTCGCCAGAAGATTTTTCCCGTTACCGACGCGATCAGGACGCAGACTGACGATATAATCATGATCTCTCCGGCGGCTATAAGCTCCTCAATCCCAATCTCAACGTTAAACGAGTTCAGTATCATGCAGGGAAGCGTTATATCAAGAAGGAGATTTATGAAGCTTGAGCGCCCTTCGTGCTTAAGGATTCCGGTTTTCGCCATTATTATTCCGACGACAACATAGACAAACATCAAGGCTTGAGTGTTAAGCATCCGAGAAAATATGGTCATTTAATCAGCACCTCACAGGGGGATTTGAAATATTATAACGTACGAAAAATCCTCCCGCATAGTTTCACGGAAGGATTCACGGATTTCTCTTAGTCATGATTTTACGCTGCTGGAATAAGGCTTTGCAACTGCAACTCTTTCACTGTAGCAAGAATTGACATTACGCCGTTCTTCTCGGGGTCTTGCTGTTCGTCCTCACGCTTGACTGCCTCGATTATCGGTGTCCCGCGCGCAACGGTCTCCGTGTGTTCGGATTCACTTTCCTGCGAGATTTCGTTCCTTGCCTGCATAGCTAAGGCCGCCGCTTTTGCCGCAACCTTCATGTCCTGGCCTGACGGGTCTGCCGGAGCATTCGCCGCCGCCTGAACCTTCTGCATGTTACGTAGGGTTTCTTCGGGTGTTGCGCCCTCCTTGAAGCGAATCGGTACTTCCCCGCCCGTTATGTAGCGTTTTCCGTCCGGCCCCTGAGTGTAAGTGTAGCTTACTCCTCCGCCTAAGTCTCCTGCCGCCGCCTGATGAGCCGCCTCGTGAGCAATGACCTCGTTCTGGATCTGTTTAAGCTCTCGGACTTGGGAGTCTTTCTCGTCCTCAGCCTTGTCCTTCTTCTCCTCAGCCTTGCGCTTTTCATCTTCGGCCTTGATGATTGTCTGGTTCTTCTCGGTCTTCTCTGAGTCCTTCTTGAGAGCATCGGTGATTTCCCTCTGACGGCTCTCCATGTCCTCAGTGGCAAGACCGCCTCCGACGCGGTTAAGATCTTCCTCACTGCCCTTCATGCTCACGGAAGCTCCCGTTATGTAGCGTCTTCCGTCAGTACCCATAGTGTAGTGGTAGACCGTATGAACCTGTGCGCCGCCTCCGAGTTTGGCTTTTATCGCCTGTTCTTCGGCAAGGATTTCCTGTTCCTTCTGCTGTTTTGACTGGTCATTTTCCTTCTCGTACTCATTGAGCTTCTGAACCCGCGCTATGTTTGGCATTGGTTCGAGGTAGCCCGCTGATAGCATTGACGTAATCTGCATGATACTTCACCTCCGTGTTAATGAATGTGTATATTATACCCTAAATCTTCGCCATAAGCTCCCACATAATAGTCTCGAAACCCTGCCAGCCTTCAGCGCGTGAGGTCTTTTCGAGAAATGATAGCCGAGCAGACTGTGCCATGAAGATTTTTATTCGTTCAGCGCCGTAGATTTTTAGGGCTGACCTTGCTTTGTTGATGGCGTAATTTTTCTTTGCCGGGTCGAATCCAACTGCCTTAAGAGCGTCATTAGTATCGTTCCCCTGAAATAGCGAGAGTATCAGAGCGGGGCGGAGTCTGTTTGTGACTGCCGCAATTATTGGGAGGACAGGCTCATCGCGGAGGTGAGTTATTGCGCGTGCGACATCGCAGGGATTGTTGGCGCAGAGACCATCAAGGAACGTCATCATTGCACGTCCTCCCTCATCGAAAGAGAGATTTTCCGCGTCCTCAAGAGTAATCTCGCGTCCGTCTGCGTAAATCCCAAGTTTCAGAATCTCGGAGCGTAATTCTTCCTGAGACTCTATGCTTTCCGCGAGTAACTGCGCGGCATTGGGTGAGATTGTGAAACCCTGTTCCTTTGCGAGAGAGACTAGCCAAGCCTGACGCTTCCACGGGGGGATTTGAGCTTCGGGCTTGATGAGGGTGATTGATTTTGCGATGGGCTTGAGAGTCTTTGTGTCGGTGCTGAAGACGAGGATTATCACGGTGTCGGCTGTGTCTGGCTCAATTAGTGAGGCTAGGGATTCGGGGAAGTCTCCTAGAGTTTCGGCGTTCTCGACAACGAGGGCTTCACGCTGGGTAAAGAGGCCGGGTGCTATTGCGTTCTCGAAAAGTTTTTGCCATGTCCCGAAAGTTTCAGCGTCGTACTTTCCTGACAATGGCCAGCCGGATTTTTCGAGGCGTTCAAGCTCGGATTTTAGCTGTCTTCGCTGGGACTCGGAGTATTCGATTGCGATTATGTGCGGCATTTTATGTCCTCCTGTGATGGGGATAGTATACCGCAAGAAACTGTCAAACTGTTTACTTCAAATCAAGTACCTTGAGCCATACTTCATTTGCTTTGCCGTCGTAATATTCGTCAGCATTCTTGAGAAGCCCCAATGATTTTGTGCGCCCTGCAATCTTCTGCTTCAGCCTCGTATCATTGCCCATGTGATAGCATACGAACCAGAGATTTTTTCGAGACCTATCCTGCTTGTTACTTCCATCTGCACTAGTATCAAACACTCTGTAGTGTCCTTCTTTAGAACTATTCCCGTCAACGTTGAGTTCTATATTATCATTATTCAGGTATCGTAGTATGTCTTTTCTGCCAGCTTCTGAGTAACTAGCAAAATTCCCTACGGTCTTATGCTCATAATATCTTTTACCAGTAGCCGATTTCGCCTTTCCTTGAAATTCATAATTACTGTCTATTTCAAGCAGCTCCATATGGTCAAGATACCATGCTGTTACCGCTGTCTTGAGATTGCGAAGGTTGCTTATGATATTGCTCGCCTTTGCTGACGTTACAGCCTCCGTACTCGACAACATCATCATGGCCGACAGTATCCCTATCACCACAATAACTATCAGCAACTCAACCAGCGTAAAGCCTCTTCTTGCATGTTTGGGAATCATTGATAATCTCTCCTAGTGTGTGTTGAAAAGTATTATAACACCATACAAAAAATCTCCCGCCCATGAGAGCAGGAGATTCACCCAAATCTTAACCCTTAACCACTATATTGACCAGCTTGTCGGGAACTGCGATGACCTTCACGATTTCCTTGCCCGCAATCTTTCCGGCTACGAACTCTTCGGCCATTATGCTTTTCGCAAGTTCGTCCTTGTCCATTCCGGCAGGTCGCTCGAACTTCCCGCGCATCTTCCCGTTAATCTGCACAACAACCGTAACGCTGTCCTGAACCATTGCCGACTCGTCTGCTTCCGGCCATGCTTCAAGGCAAAGCATACTCTCGTGTCCCAGCATCTCCCATAATTCTTCGGTGATGTGAGGGCAGAAAGGCGATAAGCAGTTCAGCAGAACGTCAACGGCCTCACGCTTCAATTCCCACGCTTCGGGCGAGTCGTCATTGAGTGAGTACACCGCGTTGGTAAGCTCCATGAGGCGGGCTATTGCGGTGTTGAACTGCTTTTCAACCGCTATATCGTCCGTTACGCTCTTGATAGTCGTGTGAATCCTCCGCTTCAAGTCCCTAAGTGCCGAGCCTTTAACCTCGTTCATAGGAATGATTTTCCCGTACTTTCTGAGATTCTCCGCGTTCTCCTCAACGTAACGCCACACTCGATTCAAGAATCTGTGCGCACCCTCGACGTTCCTGTCTGACCAGTCCAAATCGTTGTTCGGCGGTGCGGCAAAAAGTATGAACAGTCGAATCGTGTCAGCCCCGTACTTCTTAACCATCTCTGTGGGGTCTACGGTGTTTCCGAGAGACTTTGACATCTTCGCGCCGTCCTTGATTACCATTCCCTGAGTGAGAAGGCGCGTGAAAGGCTCGCGGGCTTCTGTGAGACCTATATCAGTGAGGAATTTTGCGAAGAATCGGGCATATATCAAATGTAGACATGCGTGTTCGATTCCGCCGATGTATTGGTCAACAGGCATCCAGTAATCCACGTCCTCCTTGTGGAACGGTGCATCATCACAGCCGGGCGAGCAGTACCTGTCGAAGTACCATGACGAGCAGAAGAACGTATCCATAGTATCAGCCTCACGCCTCGCCGGGCCTCCGCAATGAGGGCATGTCGTGTTGAGGAAGTCAGGAAGGTCGAGCAATGGTGAATGTCCAACTTCTTTGACCTCGACATCTTCTGGAAGCCTCACGGGTAACTGGTCTTCTGGAACTGGAACAACCCCGCATTTCTCGCAATACACGAAAGGAATCGGAGTTCCCCAATATCTTTGACGCGAAATCAGCCAGTCTCGGAGTTTGAAGTTCACCTCGCGCTTGCAGAAACCTTCCTTCTCGCCCCAATCTATCATGGCCGGAATTGCTTCGGATGTCTTCATGCCGTCGAATTTTCCGGAATTGCAGGCTATTCCGTCATCCTCAAAAGCGTGAGCCATAGTTGCACCGTCAAGAACCGTACCGTCAGCAGGATTGATGACAGGAATAATGTCAATGTCATACTTCCTCGCAAAATCGAAGTCCCTTCCGTCATGCGCAGGAACACCCATAATCGCGCCCGTTCCGTAGTCGATGAGGATATAATTTGCGACCCAGATTGGAATCTTCTTGCCGTTCACGGGGTTGATCCCGAAGAAAGGAGTCTTGAAGCCGAGTTTTTCCGCGCCCGCGTCTGAACGTTCGATTGATGACTGGGAGGCAACCTGCTTCACGAAAGCGTCAAGTTTCGTGGCATCATCGGGGGACATTGAAGCTTTCATTTTCCGGACTAACTCATGTTCGGGGGCAAGCGCTATGAACGTAACGCCGTAAATCGTGTCGAACCTCGTCGTAAACGCCTCAAGCTCGTAGTCAAGCTCTGGAATCTTGAACGAAAGCCTCGCGCCTTCAGAGCGTCCAATCCAGTTCGTCTGCATTATACGGACACGCCGGGGCCAGCCTTCAGCAAGCTCCTTCTCAATGTCATCGAGTAATTCTTGAGCATAATCTGTAATCTTGATGAACCACTGCTTTAGATTCTTTTTGTGGACGGGGTTTCCGCATCTCCAGCAGCCTCCGTCAACAACCTGCTCATTCGCAAGGACAGTCCCGCAAGTATCGCACCAATTCACGGGGGCTTCCTTCTGGTAGACGATCCCGCGCTTGTACATCTGGAGGAATATCCATTGGTTCCAGCGGTAATATTCGGGAAGACAGGTTATTGCCTCGCGCCTCCAGTCGTAGCTGTAACCCATCCGCTTTAACTGCTCGGTCATGTAGGCGATATTAGAGAGCGTCCAATCGTGTGGCTTTGTCTTGAACTTTATGGCGGCGTTCTCAGCGGGCATTCCGAAAGAGTCGAAGCCGATTGTGTAGAGTACGTTTTTGCCGTTCTTGCGGTGGAAGCGGGCAAGCAAGTCTCCGATTGAATAGTTTCGGATATGTCCCATGTGAAGCGCGCCGGAAGGGTATGGGAACATTTCGAGGCAGAAGAATTTTTCGCGGGAAGGGTCAGTGTGAGACTCGAAGCAATGGGAAGTGTTCCAGCGTTCCTGCCATTTTGATTCTATGTCTGTGAAATTGTAGGGCATGAATGAAAAATTTACCTCCGAATTAGAATTTTATGATTTACGGAGGAATTATACAGCAACTTGACAGAGGCGGGGTTCAAGGAATGGTGCTTGCGTGATGTAAGTGCGTCAATGTGCGGATTGACAGCATCATCTGAGATTACTTGTTCAGCATCAAGGCTGAGAAATTCACGAAACTTGTTGATATCTACCTATGTGGGGTAGTTGAGTGTGAATATCGCTGACAATAAGTTTAAGCATGAGGGCAAAAGTTCCCCTAGAAGCACCCGTACCTGTTTCTGTATACTACAGGCAGTCTGGCCTATTGAGACGGCTGGATTCACTCGGCTTTAGCCGTGTAAGGATTCACATTGGGGAATTGCGATTATTATTCTCCGGATGTACTTGCTGAAAGAAAGCAGGTTTACAAAACTCTAATAAATGGATACAATTTTTCTCATCATGTTAGAACTCAGGAAGAAATACAAATCAGGAAGCGTATTAGAAATTTTGCAGGAGGCCATATTATCCGGCGACCTTCAGGGAGGAACAATCATCACTCAGACCGAGCTTGCAATGTCGCTTGAAGTCTCCCGAATGCCTGTACGTGAGGCGTTGATCTCGCTTGAGTATCAGGGGCTGACCGAGAGGCTTCCCGGCCAGCACGTCAGGATTACCACACTCAATGACGAATATATACGCTCAATATTCACTGACATGGGGATAATTGAGGCTGAGGCGGTGAAGGAGCTTTCTGCGGAAAAACTAATGTCCCTCTCAATGTGCGAAAGGCAGACAGATTTTCACAGAACGTTACGGAGATATGTCGCCGTGCCTTTGAGGAGGAAATTTCTCGAAGCCATCACGGAGATATACCTTCCTTTTGTTCTGAGACGGTGCGGGAATGCCGCTAATATTGACGCTGTATTCGGGAACTTGCTCTCGGCGTTGAAATATCCGTTGGACATGGGAATGATACGCTCTTGCTACGCGGTTTACAGCGAGGTGCTTTCAGGCGGACTAATAAGGATACGGAGGAGAAGTACACATGTTAAATCTTAGGCCGGTTAAGATGATGCCGGTACGTGAACAGGCAGCTTCATCGTTGCGCGAGGCGATAATAACTCAGAAGATAAAGCAGGGTGAGACGCTTGCTCTTGAGTCGACGGCCAGGGCACTCGGGATTTCGGTCACGCCTGTGAGGGAGGCGTTCCAGATTTTGGCGAGGGACGGGCTTATTGAGCTTGCACAGAATCGCGGGGCTGTCGTTCTCGGAATGAGCGCGAAGAATATCCGTGAACACTATCAGATTCGCGCGGCATTGGAGGCTGAGGCTTGCAGGATTGTCTGCGAGAACGGTGCAGACTTGTCAGAAGTTGAACGCTGCGTGAATCATTTGGTGAGCCTTGACGCTGAGAATTACGGGGATTTGAATCAGTCATTTCACTATAATATCTGGCTTGCGTCAGGAAATTCGAGGCTCGTGAATATGCTTGGTGAATTGTGGAACGGTCTTTCTATGGGACTTCGGACGACCAAAAACGAGTACGCAAAGAAATCACGGGCTGAACACGAGAATATATATTCGATGCTCAAGGCTCGCGATTCTGAAGGTGCGTCAAAGGCGATGCGTGGGCATATTCTTAGGAGTATGGAGGATATGCTGACGCGCTATGTAGCATGATGACAAAAGAAAATCGCTGATGCTTGGCTTGCTAAAGCTGGATTCAGAAGCCCTGACAAAATTATAGTTGCGGAAATTAAGGGCAAAATCACCGAAAAAGGCGAGCAATTACAGTCAAAAGCAGAGGAAATAAAAAGCGAGGTAACAGAAAGCATATCCGGCAAAGAAAAGGAACTCCACGCCAAAGCTTAGGGAATCAGGGACAAGGTAGCAAATAGCATAGTGGAAGCAGGTAATGGTCTTCAAGAAAAAGCTGAGGAAATCAAAGGCAAAGTACTCGGGAAGACTAACGGTTAATGAAGAAATTAACGGGAGGCATAACGATAATGCTTCCCGTTTTCGTGAATAATGCTAAATCTTACTCAGTGCCTCAACCAGTCTATCGAGATATTTCACAGCGCCGGACTCCTCAATCTTCCCAGAGTCGCAAAGCCCGGAAAGTCCCGGCATCATTGGCATCTGAGCCGTCGCTTTAATCCCGTTCTCACTTGCTACAGTCTTAAGATGACTCTCGCCGAAGATGTAATGCTTCTTCCCGCAGTCAGGACACTCAAAGTATGACATGTTCTCGACAATCCCAAGGACGGGGATGTTCATTATTCCGGCCATGTTGAGAGCCTTTGCTACGATCATTCCTACAAGCTCCTGCGGCGTTGTAACAATCACGATTCCCTTCAGTGGTAATGACTGGAACACCGTCAAAGGAACATCGCCTGTTCCGGGCGGCATGTCAACGAACATGAAATCCGTCCTTCCCCAGTCAACTTCCTCCCAGAACTGCTGAAGCACACCTCCGAGTACCGGGCCTCTCCATACAACGGGCTGTGTCTCGTCAGGAAGGCAAAGGTTCATTGAGATCATCTTCGTTCCGTTCTTGCTGACTGCTGGCTGAATCATATGGCCGTCCGACAATACGCCGTCCTTAATCCCGAACATCTTGGGGATTGACGGCCCTGTAATATCCGCGTCGAGAATTGCGGTCTTGTAGCCCTTCGCGTTCATGGCGCAGGCTAGAAGCCCAGTAACTAGAGATTTCCCGACACCTCCCTTTCCGCTTACGACTCCGATTACGTTCTTGACACCAGGATTTGGCGCGAACATTAGGGACTCGGCCGTGCGTTCTCCGCATGATGAGCCGCAATGCTCGCAGTCATGGTTACAGCTTGACATTATAGTTATTCCCCCTTCTTGTCATATTCTATCAGCTTTGACAATGCCCGAACCGCTACACGTATTCCTCTTTCTGTGTCGAAATTGTCGGGGTCAATCAAACCGGCTGACTCGCGCTCCTGATTCCATATGACATTGAGGACGCTCCCGCACTTTACGCCCAATGAAGAAGCCACAACGAAAAGTGTCGCCGACTCCATTTCGCTCGCTAGGACTCCGAGTCTCTTCCATGCCTCCCACTTTCCGAGAAGCTCATGTGATACCGGCATTCTATTTGGGCTGTGCTGACCGTAGAATGAGTCTTTGCTTTGAACAATGCCAGCGTGCCAAATTTCACCGAGTTCCTGAGCTGAGTCAACCAAAGCCCTGACGACCTCGAAATCTGCCGCCGCTGGAAACTCTATCGGAGCATATTCGCGGCTTGTACCGTCGATTCTTATTGCGGACGTTGCGATTACGATGTCCGAGCTTTTAACGTCCATGTGAATCCCCCCGCAAGTCCCGACGCGAATGAAAGTTTTTACGCCGATTGCTGAAAGTTCTTCCATTGCTATTGCTGCTGAAGGGCCTCCGATTCCTGTTGATGTTACGAGGACGCGCTCACCGCTGAGAGTCCCTGACCACGTCGTGAACTCACGGTTGCTTGCTACAAAATTAGGGTTGTCGAAGTGCTTTGCTATTTTCTCACAGCGTCCTGGGTCTCCGGGAAGAATGCAGAATTTACCTGCGTCGTTTTCATCGAGTGATATGTGATACTGTTTCATGTTAATCTCCGATAGTTTTCAACGCGTCTTCTAAGATCCTAATTACGCGAGCGTCGGATTGCTTCTTTATCGCAATTTCTAGAATGAAAGCAGCGTGCTCCTTGGCAAGATTACACATGTATTGGCGTTTCCCCTCACCGTTGATATCAAAAGCACTTCCATCAACATGATGCTCACTCAACCATTCAGAATGTTCTTTAATGTTCAAGGGGGTATCGAAGTCGTAATAATACACGTCAACCCTATACCCATCATCGTTCCATTTCACTTTAGTCCTAGCTGCCACGAGCTCTTGAGGCTGGTTAGATTCGTAGCAATCAGACTCTACGATGCTAATGGCCATGATTTTCCTCTTGACGCTATGAAGAATATAATCTCCCTTACGTATCTCGGTCATTCTGGTATATCCGGCATTTTTCCAGCCCCTTTTGTTCAACTTCGGTGCCCATACGCATCCCCCAGCTCTTTCCTCTTTGTAAGTTTGGCTTTGATCTACATAGAAAATGGACAACAGTTCTTTCTCTCCTTTAAGAGCAAATGTGGACATATTATAGTCTTTGCCATAAAATATCAAATACAGAGGTGATGGTGATGAAGAAAAGGAAAAAAGTCTTATTCTTGACGTTTGGGATTGTCATTTTATTGATTATTGTAGCCAGTGCTACCTCACAATATTGGGGCAAGCTGTCGTTCAAAACGCAAAACACAAAAGGCAAATTCTTCAAAATTAACCTCTTGGGAGAGCCTCAGGAGACTCTTTCACTATTGAGCCAGTCATAGAGAATCTCGGAACGGAAGATATATGCTGTTTCATAACGATAAGGATGCGTAGGGTGTCAAACAATACGCCAGCTTTCTCATTATCCATTTATGATCCAGACTACTGGCAATTTATAAAGCAGGAGAACTTTGAACGAGAAGATAAAAACATGTGCACTCTGATATATGCTTACAGCTACTACAAAGGCGGATACTCTCAAGGCGTAAATTTACGGAGTTTACAGATGGAAATCTTATCTCCTGGATTGAGCACACCTAAGCTTACTGATAGAATGACTTTATCAGTGGGATTAACTGATTTCAGCATGTTTGATAATGATGACGTCAATGTTGTCGTGAGCGGTATAGGGGTAGCATTATCGCAGTTGGGAGATATTTCAACCGACCCCGAATCTGTATGGGGTTTGTACCTTACTATGAACGGCGACGATGAGGATGAGTATACCGATTTCTAGATCACTTTCATCTCCTTATGTCTGTAGTATCACTGTAGCGATTGTTTTGATATGTAGCATAGATATTGCATATGCGTCAGACTTTTGGACAGTTAAAGAATTTGTAACTCAGAACATAAAAGCAAGTATCATCGAGGATGACTTTTCACATATAGGGGAATACAAAGACAGTGATGAATATGTTGGACATAGTACCTCCCCCGTTGTTCTGCGGCAAGAAAATGGCACTTTCACCACAATAGATACAAGTGATGACAACTACGTAGAAAGTGTGATGTCGTCAATCAGTTTCGACATTTCTGACATACTTGAGAAATACGACACAGTTGAGATAACTCTTAAAGGTGCAAATTCAACTGTGTCAGCAGATATTATTGACAACGATGAAGACCTGATCCGATACATTATCCTCAAATAAGCATGAGAATTACGAATCTTGTAATCATGGCCGCAATCCAGGCTACAGCGCATTGCCAAAGCACAACCCCGAACGCCCATTTACCGCCCATCTCTCGCCGTATCGACGCGACAGCCGCAACGCAAGGAGTATACAGGAGGCTGAACACTAGCAACGCCGCCGCCGAAACAGCCGGAATCGCCGAGGCCACGTTCTCCCCGAAAAGCACTTCAAGTGTCGACACAACGCTTTCCTTCGCGAGGAAGCCGCATATCAGGGACGTGCATATTCTCCAGTCTCCGAGTCCTATTGGCCGGAACAATGGCACCAAAAGCCCCGCCAATGACGCGAGTATGCTCTCATTCGGGTTTGAGGCAAGGTTGAAATGAAGGTCAAAGCTCTGTAAGCACCACACAACGACCGTAGCAATGAATATAACCGAGAACGCCCGCTGAATGAAATCCTTTGCCTTTTCCCAGAGTAGCATCAGGACGTTCCTCGCGCCCGGCAGTCTGTAGTTCGGAAGCTCCATAATAAATGGTACAGCCTCGCCACGAAATAGCGTGTTCTTGTACAGCAACGCAACAAGAATCCCCATCACTATACCGAGAACGTAAAGCCCCGTCATTATTAGTCCTCCATGTTCGGGGAAGAATGCGTTGACGAAGAAAGCGTATATCGGCAGCTTTGCGGTACAGCTCATGAACGGTGTCAGCAAAATCGTCATTCGTCGGTCGCGCTCACTTGGGAGAGTTCGTGTTGACATTACGGCGGGGACGGTACAGCCGAAACCTATCAACATCGGCACAATGCTACGCCCTGAGAGTCCGATTTTCCGCAATAACTTGTCCATGAAGAATGCCACCCTCGCAGTATAACCGCTGTCCTCAAGAACCGAAAGGAAGAAGAACAGCGTTATTATAATCGGAAGGAACGACAGAACGCTCCCGATACCCGCGAAAATTCCGCCCGTAATAAGCCCGTGAAGTACCTCGTTCACGCCCGCTGAGGTCAGGAATGCGTCGGTGTATTCCGTGAAAGCGTCAATCCAGCCTTCGAGTATCTCCTGAAAGTACGCGCCTATCACCTCGAAAGTCAACCAGAAAATTCCGGCCATGACCGCGAGGAAAAGGGGTATCGCCGTGTATTTCCCCGCAAGAATGCTGTCGAGCCTCTGACTCCTGAGATGTTCGCGGCTTCTTTGAGGTTTGACGACTGACTGAGCGCATACTTTTTCGATGAACGCGAATCTCATGTCCGACATTGCGGCGTTTCTGTCGAGTCCTCGCTCGTGTTCCATTTGGATTATGATGTGTTCCAACATTTCGCGCTCGTTTGGCTCGAGTTTTAGGCGGTCGAGTACGAGTCTGTCGTTCTCGATGACTTTGCTTGCGGCGAATCTCAGCGGTAATCCTGCGCGTTCTGCGTGGTCTTCAATGAGGTGGCAGATTGCGTGAATTGCGCGGTGAACAGCCCCGTCGTGGTCATCTTCTCCGCAGAAGTCGTAACGTTTGGGCCTCTCTTGATACTTTGCGATGTGAATAGCATGTCGGACAAGCTCGTCGACTCCCTCATTCTTGAGTGCTGAAATCGGGACAACTGGAACGCCGAGCAATGACTCCATTCTGTTTATGTCAACAGTTCCGCCGTTACCGCTGAGTTCGTCCATCATGTTGAGGGCAATCACGGTGGGGATTTGCATTTCAAGGAGCTGTATCGTGAGATAGAGATTGCGTTCAATGTTCGTAGCGTCAATGATGTTGATGACGGCTTTGGGCTTCTCGTCGAGAATGAAATTGCGTGAGACGATTTCCTCACCGCTGTACGGCGACATCGAGTATATTCCCGGCAGGTCAGTGATTAGAGTGTCGGGGTGTCCGCGAATTGCTCCGTCCTTGCGGTCAACTGTAACGCCCGGAAAGTTCCCTACTCTTTGAGTTGCACCTGTGAGCTGGTTGAAGAGGGTAGTCTTTCCGGAGTTCTGGTTTCCCGCGAGTGCAAACGTCAGGGTCGTGCCCTCGGGAAGAGGTTCACCTTCCCCTTTGATGTGATACTTTCCTTCCTCGCCAAGTCCCGGGTGTTCAATGCTGTGAAACGCACTGATGAATTTCTCGGCAGTCTCTGTATCATGGGCGGGCCTCACGGTGATTTGGGAGGCATCTGCGGCTCTTAGAGTGAGTTCGTAGTCATGAATGCGGAACTCTAAGGGGTCTCCCATAGGAGCGGGGCGAATCATTTTGACCTTTGCGCCGGGAATTATGCCCATGTCGAGGAGGTGCTGGCGCAGGCTTTTTGACCCTGTTCCTCCGACTGTTTCGATGACTGCGGATTTTCCTGTTTCGAGTTCGTCAAGTGTCATGTGAAAATTTCCCTTCTGAAAAATTATTTGGGTGTCCAAATTCTATTTCAGCAAAAGGATTAAATCAATCATATTTTTTGTTTCAAAAAGTAAAACACACCTAAGAGCGTATAGTCGCATGGTGAACTACCCCCGCTTATAGAAGCTGGGGCTTCCTAATTCAACGAGGTCTGCGCTCCGATTCTATGTCGGAGTCGTCTTACGTCCTCTCCAAAGGCGTTTAGGACATTTTGTCCAGGTTCCCTACGCACCGTAGGTACCACATCTTATTTTCATTTTGTTGTCGGAATTTCATTTATTCCAGTTATTCAACAGAAGGAATTATAGCACACTTCACTTAACTTAGCGCAATTCATCTCACACTTGGAGAAGTGGGAGTCTTCTTGCGCGATTATGATAAACTCTGTAAATCAAATCTACATACGGAGGCAAAATCATGGCAGAAAATAATGATATTTTCCGCGAATTTGGCGAGAGTATCCAGAAGTCGGACATCAACGAGACGGAGAAGAAGAAAATCTTTGACATTCTCCTTAACATGAGGAACCAGAAAATCAACCTCATGATTACGGGCGGTACGGGTGTCGGCAAAAGCTCAACGATTAACGCGCTTTTCGGTCGTGAGATTTCGAGGGTAGGCATTCACGCAGAGCCTGAAACGATGGAAATCAAGTCCTACGAGCTGAACGACAAAATCACTCTCTGGGACAGTCCGGGACTCGGCGACGGGAAAAAAGACCCGGAACATGCGCGGAAGATTGTCGAGCTTCTTCACAGGAAGGACGATTCAGGAGCGTACATGATTGACCTTGTGCTTGTACTCGCTGATGCCGCCTCAAGGGATTTAGGGACGACATACAGCCTCATCAGCGATGTGATTGTACCTAATCTTGGAGACGAGAACGACAAAAAGACAAGAGTCATAGCAGCCCTCAATAAATGCGATTCCGTAATGCCGAGACATTGGGATTACACGAACAGCAAGCCGGACGAAAAACTTATCGCAGAGCTTGACGGCAGGGTAGACACTTTCAGGCGGAGGATAAAGGAAACTACGGGTGTTGACGTCGATACGATGTACTACTCAGCGGGCTACAAGGAGGACGACGACGTAGAGCAGGAAAGACCGTATAATCTCGCAAAATTGCTGTCGCTGATAGTCTCTCACACGCCGGATAAAAAACGCCTTGCAATTATGGACAATGTATCGCGCAATCAGGAGACATGGAAAAGTAATGACGACAAACGGGATTATGGCAAGGACATTCAGGAGTCACTCAAACAGTCGGTCAGAGCAGCGGCTGCGGCCACAGCAGGCGCAACAGCAGGGGCAAAAATTGGAGCTGTTCTAGGCGGACCTGTTGGTGCTGCTATAGGAGGAGCAATAGGAGGCATCGTAGGAGGAGTATTAGGCTGGTTCGGGTGGTAAGACATGCTCAATGACTACAGGAAGCATGACATTGATTACAGGGTGCGCAGAATGGGGGCGTACCCTCTTGATGTTATGCTTATAGGTGCGACTGGAACGGGGAAATCAACAACGCTAAACACAATATTCGGGGCTGATACCGCAAAAGTCGGCAATAGCTTTGCGCCTGAGACGATGGACGTTACGGAACACAGGCTGAATAACATTCTTCGTTTTTGGGACACGCCCGGACTTGGAGACAGCATCGGGAATGACAAAGAGCATTCTCGGAAAATTACCGCAAAGCTGAGAGAGACATACCACGTGAACAGCAAAGGAAATTTCGGCCTAATTGACTTGGTGCTTGTTGTCATTGACGGTTCAACCAGAGACTTGGGAACTGTATACACCCTCTTTGTCGATGTCCTTCTCCCCAACATCCAAGCCGACAGAATCCTTACGGTCATCAATCAGTGCGATATGGCCATGAGCGGGAGACACTGGGACTATTCCCGAAACGTTCCCTACAGCACACTCCTCGACTTCCTGAATGAGCAGGTGAGGACGATAACACGGCGCATCAGCGAGACAACAGGGAAGAATATCATTCCTCCCGTTTACTACTCAGCGGAATACGGCTACAACATCGAGCGCGTTCTTGATCTCATCATTGACCACATACCATCGGAACGAAGGAAGATATAAAAAATCCCCCGGCCTCGCAAGCTGGGGGACTTTCATATTCTCGCTACACTTTAATTCTTGTCGCTGAACTCTGCATCTACCGTATCACTGTCATTTACTGACTGTCCGGGATTTCCGCCCGCGTTGGGATTCGCGCTTGGTCCGGCATTCTGATAGAGCCTCTGACCAAATTCCTGCATCGTCCTCGTGAGGTCATCTTTGCCGGACTTCATGCCCGCTTCGTCGTTGCCCTCAATCGCTTTCTTGAGAGCATCAATCTTCGAGTTCACGCGGCCCTTCTCTTCGGGGGTCATCTTGTCGCCCAAGTCGTTTATCAGTTTCTCGGCCTGGAAGACAGCTGCGTCGGCTTCATTCTTTGCTTCGGCGGCTGAACGCTTCTTCTCGTCCTCGCTTGCATGGTCTTCAGCGTCCCTCTTCATTCTCTCGATGTCGTCCTTGCTCAAGTTCGAGGACTGGATTGTGATTTTCTGCTCCTTGCCTGTTCCCTTGTCCTTTGCCGAAACGTTGAGTATTCCGTTCGTGTCGATGTTGAACGTAACCTCAATCTGCGGAATCCCTCTCGGTGCGGGCGCGATACCGTCAAGAGTGAACTGTCCGAGCTGAACGTTGTCCCTCGCCATAGGACGCTCACCCTGAAATACTGCGATTTCAACCTGTGGCTGATTGTCCGCCGCTGTCGTGAAAATCTGGCTTGCCTGCGCGGGAATTGCCGTGTTCCTCTCAATCATCTTCGTCATAACTCCGCCGAGCGTCTCAATTCCAAGCGTCAAAGGCGTAACGTCAACAAGAACGATGTCCTTATGGTCACCCTTCAGGATTGCGCCCTGAATCGCCGCGCCTGCCGCAACGCATTCATCGGGGTTGATGCCTTTCGTCGGTTCTTTGCCTAGAAGGTCAACAATCTTCTTCTGCACCATTGGCATACGTGTTGAACCGCCAACAAGAAGAATCTTGTCAACTTCCGACGCGCTGAGACCTGAGTCCTGTAACGCTCTCTGTGTCGGCTTGATTGTACGGTCAAGCAAATCTGCTGTCATGCTCTCGAACTGTGCGCGAGTCAATTTCATCTCCAAATGCTTGGGGCCTGTCTGGTTAGCCGTGATGAACGGGAGCGAAATTGTTGTCTCGGTCATGTTGGAAAGCTCTATCTTCGCCTTTTCCGCAGCCTCACGAAGCCTCTGCATTGCCATGCTGTCATTGCGAAGGTCAATACCTTCTGCCTTCTTGAAGCCGTCAGCCATCCATTCGACTATTCTGTTGTCCCAGTCATCACCGCCGAGCCTGTTGTCGCCCGCAGTCGCTAGAACCTCAAATACTCCCTCGCCGACATCAAGAATTGAAACGTCGAAAGTACCGCCGCCCAAGTCGAAAACGAGGATTTTATGCTCGTCCTTCTTGTTCTCACCGTAAGCAAGACATGCCGCCGTAGGTTCGTTGATGATACGTAGGACTTCAAGACCCGCGATTGTTCCCGCGTCCTTTGTTGCCTGACGCTGTGCATCGGTGAAATATGCAGGAACTGTGATTACTGCCTGTGTTACTGTCTCGCCTAAATAGTCCTCAGCGTCCCTCTTGAGCTTCTGTAGAATCATCGCTGAGATTTCCTGAGGAGTATATTTCTTTCCGTCGATTGTTACGCGGTAATCAGTACCCATTTCGCGCTTTATTGACATTATAGTGCGGTCTGCGTTGACGATGGCCTGACGCTTTGCGAGCTGACCTACGAGCCTTTCGCCGTCCTTCGTGAACGCTACCACTGATGGCGTTGTCCTAGCTCCTTCATTGTTGGGAATGATAGTTGTCTGGTCGCCTTCCTGCACTGCTATACATGAATTTGTTGTCCCTAAGTCTATTCCTACTACTTTTGCCATAATGATATATCCTCCTTAAATTTTGCCGACTGTTACTTTTGCCGGGCGCAAAACTCTTTCCTTCGTCCTGTAACCTTTGAGCTGCTCGGTTATGATTTTGCCGTCAAGCTCCGGGTCGTCAACCTTCTCTGTTCCTGATGCGTCATGAAGCGATGGGTCAAACTTTTCGCCCTCTGTATTTATGACACTGACGCCGAGTCCCTCAAGCACACCCATGAACTGCCTCTGTACCATCTCGACACCCTTCACGATTCCGGCCGGGTCATCTGCGCTTGCTGAGAGTGCGCGGTCCAAGTTGTCGAGTACCGGGAGTATTGCTGTGATTACTTCCTCGCGGGCACGGCTACGGGTTTCCTGACGCTCCTTTATTGTGCGCTGACGGAAGTTGTAGAAATCTGCCCTCACCGTCTTAATCTCAGTAGTAAGGCTCTCAATCTCCTGCTTCAGTTTCTCTGCCTCAGACTGCGAGTCATCTTCCGTAATTTCAGGCTCTAATTCTTCCTCGCTCTCTAATTTCTCCTCGTCCATAATTTCACCTCCCCGAGTCTTCGTCCAAAGCGTCCGCAACCGTTTCAAGTACGCTGATTGATTTCTCGTAGTCCATTCTAAGCGGCCCGATTAGTCCCAACACTGCTTTCTGCTGTCTAGGACGGGCGGGAATGAGTATCATCGCGTTGTCTTCCATTCCTTCGGTCTCGTTCTCCTCACCGAGTGCGATTCGTAGTGCCTCGCTCTTGCGGCATTTCTCGATCATTCGCGCTAACGGTTTTTCCTGTTCAAGAAGATTCAAGACTGCCTGAATCCTTGAGAGCGTCTGAAAATGAGGAAGCCCCAAAATCTGCCTTGCGCCCGAACTGAAGAACTTGTAATTCTGCTCCGTGAGAAACTTATCAAGCTCCCTTATAGCGTCCCTGCATGATGTCTCCGCATCTTCAAGCCCCGAGAGCGCATATTGATACAGGACATCTTTGACCTCGCTCCAAGAACGTCCGCCCGCAAAAGTGTTAATCCTTCTGCTAAGTTCCTCAAGAGTCTTAGCGTCAACATCATAAGGAAGCGTGAACTGTGAATGATGAACGAGTCCGCCCTTCAGAACGATAAGAGCAAGGACATTGTTGCCGCCCATGAGTATCAAGTCGATGTGCTGGATCTCAGCGTTCTCAAGCGCGGGAACGACCGCAACCGCAACACAATTCGTCAGCCTAGCCATCATGTGAGTAACGTGCATTAGGAGGTCTTCAATTCCGCTCTTGCTTCCAAGAATCTCACGCCTTATGTCCTCAGTGTGTGAATGACTCCTTGCCCTCGCAGTAACAGAGTCAACGTAAACCCTGTAAGCCCTCGCAGTCGGAAGCCTTCCCGATGAGCTGTGAGGCTGGTAAAAATATCCAAGCTCCTCAAGGTCTGCCATCTCATTTCGTATCGTCGCGGGGCTGAGCCCTTTGATGTACTTCTTCACGATCGTCCGCGAACCCGCAGGCTCACCCGTCTTTATGTATTCATACACCACCGCGAGAATGATGCTTAATTGTCTCTCTGTTATCTGACCCACCCCCCTTTAAGATTTTAGCACTCACATTTAACGAGTGCCATTAGAATTTAACGCGGATAAGATTAGCAGAGGGTGTGAAAAATGTCAATAGTAAGAGAAAATTTCTTCATGCTATAATCGCAAGAACAAAACGATAATGGGGTGAATGAAATCGCCATACCTGTAACAGTTCTTACCGTATCATTCAACGCTGAGGCAACTATATCGCGGGCTATCGAGAGCGTTATGGAGCAGACATACTCGGACATAGAGTACATAATAGTAGACGGGGCATCGCAGGACAATACGGCCATGATTGCCAGGTCATATATCGAGGCATTCAATTCCAGGGCGGGGCGGAGTATGCGCGTGATTTCCGAACCTGACAAAGGAATGTATGACGCTCTCAACAAAGGTGCGAGGCTTGCGAAGGGTGAGATAGTCGGGCAGATTAACGCTGATGACTGGTACGAGCCTGAAGCTGTTGAGACTATGGCGGGATTATACGAGCGGGAAAATTACGACTTGGCTTGGGGAAGCCTGAACGTAATCACGGGGAAGGGGTGTTACATCAAACACGCAAAGCGCGGACTCTTCTGGTCAACGTCTCATTGGTGCCACCCTGCAGCGTTTGCAAAACGTGAAACACTCCTCCAATATCCTTATCCCCTCACGAACCCACACGATGATTTCGATTTCGCCACACACCTCTACGTCGATGGCAAGAAGCTGATTCCATTCGACAAAGTAATCGGCAACTTCACATTCGGAGGAATGAGTACGAAGAAGGGCCTCCGTGATGTAAAGAGGCGTCTCAATGAGATATACGGCATTCACAGGAAATATGGAATGAGCAAGTTGTATTATGTTTACAGGCTAATATTTGAGGCCGTGAAATATATTCTAACGTAAGCAAAAATTTCCTCCCTGATGAGATATAATTCATTTATCCCAAAATATCATCGAGGAGGAATATTCATGTCAGAAAAACTTTTCCCAGCTTCATTCTTATGGGGAGGCGCAACAGCAGCAAACCAGTGCGAGGGAGCATACGACGTTGACGGTCGCGGACTTTCCAGCGTTGACACAATCCCGGCAGGGCAAGACCGAATGAAAGTTGCACGAGGCGAAATGGAAATGCTTTCCCCTCAGCCCGGCTACACTTACCCCTCACATGAAGCAATCGACATGTATCATCGTTACAAGGAAGACATCGCGTTGTTCGCTGAGATGGGCTTCAAGTGTTATCGCCTCTCGATAGCGTGGACTAGAATCCTCCCTAACGGCGACGATGACACCCCCAACGAGTCTGGCTTGGCGTTCTATGAGTCGGTCTTCAAGGAATGCAGGAAGTACGGCATTGAACCGCTCGTTACGATTGACCACTTCGACACACCGATAGCCTTAATCAAGAAGTACGGAGGCTGGCGCGACCGCAGAATGATTGACGCTTACCTCAAATACTGCCGTGCAATCTTCACGCGCTACAAGGGCCTCGTGAAGTACTGGATAACCTTCAACGAGATCAACATGCTCCTGCATATGTCGTTTATGGGAGCAGGGATTGTCTTTGCTGACGGTGAGGACAAGGCTCGGACAAAGTACACGGCGGCACATCATGAACTTTTGGCGAGCGCGGAGGCCGTGAAACTTGCACACGAGATTATGCCCGATGCGAAAGTCGGCTGTATGCTCGCAGCGGGACAGTTCTACCCATATTCATGCTCACCCGCTGACATTCAGGACGGTCTCGAAAAGGACAGGGATAACTACTTCTTCACGGACATTCAGGCGAGGGGCGAGTATCCTGTCTGGGCATTGAAGCGAATGGAACACGCAGGAATCAGCGACATCGTTACAGAGGCTGACGCTGAGACGCTGAAGGCCGGGACAGTTGACTTCGTTGCGTTCTCGTACTACTGCTCACGATGCACCAGCACAGACCCTGAAATCATCGCGCATCACTCCAAGCCCGGCAACGCTGTATTCCGTTCGGTCATAAATCCCTACCTCAAGAACACCGAATGGGGCTGGCAGATTGACCCTCTCGGCCTGCGAATCACAGTCAACACTCTCTATGACCGCTACCAGAAGCCTCTGTTTGTGGTCGAGAACGGACTCGGCGCAGTTGATACGTTGGAGGACGGGAAGATTCATGACACGTACAGGATAGAATACCTGAGGAATCATCTTCTTGCGCTGAGGGACGCAATTACTGAGGACGGAATCCCTGTGATAGGGTTCACGGCGTGGGGCTGCATTGACCTTGTGAGTGCGTCAAGCGGAGAGATGAGGAAGCGTTACGGGTTCATTTACGTTGACAAGGACGACGAGGGCAAGGGGACTTTGAAACGAATCAGGAAGGATAGCTTCTACTGGTACAAAGGAGTGATTGAGTCGAACGGCAGTAATCTTGATGAGTAATAGTGAGTTTGTGGAGCTGTGCAAATCTGGTGATGCCGGAGGAGTTGAGGAAGCCATAATGAATAGCGCGGGTGCCAACGGGAGCTACGATATGGCTTTATAGGGGATAAAAACTCCCTCCTGCCATTACGACAGAAGGGAGAGTGATTTCTTCAGCGTATGAAGTTCGTGAATGTTATTTCCTCATGGACTGGGTAGGATATTCCTGCGTTCTTTCCGGCCTCAATGCACTTCAAGAGCCATGCCATATTCTGACCGAGCGTCCTCATTGTCTGCATACCTTCGAGATCTTTTCGGACATCATCGGGAGTGAAGCCGTGAACCTGATTCCAGTATTGCGACGAAACTACGGGCATGTTGCGAATCGTGAAATACTTGTTGAGACGATCGAAAGCTGCCGTTGCTCCGCCCCTCCTGCAAGATACGACACAGGCCGCAGGTTTCCCCTCCAGTTTCTCGCCGCCCGAGAAGAATAACCTGTCCATGAACGCGCAGAGGCTTCCGGCAGGCCCTGAGTAATAAACTGGTGAGCCGACTACAAGCCCGCTGAACTCATCGAGTCGTGAGGTAAGTTGACAGACAGAGTCGTTGAAGATGCAATGCCCAAGCTCCTGACACTTAAAGCACGCGATACAGCCTTGCATTGCTTTTTTCCCGATCCAGAAGATTTCGGACTCTACTCCGTTTTTCGAAAGGCTCGACGCGACTTCGGACAATGCTGTGAAAGTACAGCCATGCTCGTTTGGTGAGCCGTTAATCATTAGTACCTTCATGAAAATTTTACCCCCTGAAATAATTATTACGCTGATATTTTACATTATTGACTTGGAAAATTTAGGCAAAATTGCGGTATACTATACGGAAAAATTAAATGGGGCGTGATGTAATGATGAATGTAGAGGGAAAGAAATGCTGACATTAGATAAGGTTTATCATGCTGCTTACGTTCTGAGGGAGTGCGCGAGGAAGACTGATTTAATCGCCGCGCCATTACTCAGCGAGGAGCATAATCTCTATCTCAAGACAGAGAATCTTCAGGTAACAGGGAGCTTCAAGCTGAGGGGAGCGTACTACAAGATCTCCCAGCTCAACGATGACGAGAAAGCGCGCGGAATAGTAGCGTGTTCAGCGGGAAATCATGCTCAGGGCGTTGCAATGGCAGCCTCACGCAAAGGAATACCCGCAACAATCTGTATGCCGGATTCTGCACCGGTCATGAAGGTTGAAAGCACACGGAGGCTCGGCGCGAACATCGAACTCGTCAAAGGCGCGTATGATGACGCTCACGACAGGGCAGTCCAGCTCGTTGAGGAGACAGGGGCGACTTTCATTCACCCTTATGATGACGACTACGTTATTGCGGGTCAGGCGACTATAGGGCTTGAAATTCTCGACCAGCTTGAAGATGTCGAGGCTGTAATCGTTCCAATCGGGGGAGGCGGTCTGATTTCCGGGATTGCGTTCGCTGTGAAGTCGCTGAAACCTGACGTTAAGGTCTACGGGGTTCAGGCAGCTGGAGCGGCGAGCATGTACAATTCGTTCAAGGCTCATGAACGGAGGGTACTCGACAGCGTTTCGACATTTGCTGACGGAATAGCGGTCAAGAATCCCGGCGAGAACACTTACGATATAATCTCGAAATACGTTGATGACATCGTCTGTGTCTCGGAGGACGAAATCGCGGCGGCAATTCTCGCTCTGATCGAGAGGCAGAAGCTGATCTCAGAAGGTGCAGGGGCAGTTCCTGTAGCGGCGGCAATGTTCCACAAGCTACCGATTGAGGGAAGAAAGACGGCCTGCATCGTCTCAGGCGGAAACATTGACGTGAACATTCTTTCACGCGTCATAACTCGTGGCCTAATCATGACGGGCAGAAACATCAACCTTACGATTGAGCTTGTCGACAAACCGGGACAGCTTCAGCAGGTCAGCGAGATTGTAGCGTCATGCGGTGCAAACGTTGTGGCTGTATCATACGATCATGGTGATACGAACATGGCCATAAATTCGTGCTTCCTGAAGATTGCGCTTGAGACCCTCAACAGCGGACAGATTGAAGTTATCCGTCAGAGGCTCGGTGAGGCAGGCTTCAGAATCGTAACAGAGAGAGTTTAAGGGGGACTGATTAAAGTTGAATATATTGAAGAAGGGTTTTACGGGGTTGTTGCTGACGGTGATACTTGCGGGAAATGCTGATGCCGCGAAATGGAAAGAGCTTGTTTTCACCGACGATGTGAATCTGGGCATGGCCGAATTGACGCAGTATTGCATGTTGCACGACATCACTGTTGCCGATGTTCTCTGGGCAAACAGCATTGAGAGCGCAGACATCAAAGCCGGCCAGTCGGTCTACCTTCCAGCGAACCACGCGGACATGCTCGCAATATGGCAACACAAAGGAGCATGGCAGCCCACAGCGTTAGTGCCTGTAACAAGTGCCGCCGCCGCAAAACGTGCCGCAAAGTCCGACCCCAAGCCCGCAGAAGTTCCAGCTCCAAAGGCAGAGACTCCAGCTCCGAAAGTTGAGGAAGCTCCGGCGAAAGCAGAAGTTCCCGCAGTCTCAGAGCCTCAGAAATCGAACGATGACATAATGGCACAGCTTAGGGAGGAAGTTAAGACAGAAGCGATAAATTTCCCGCCCGAAAAGAAAGCCGAGACTCCTGCCCCTCAGGTTGCGGAAACTCCCGTGAAAGCCGAAACTCCAGCTCCGACGATTCAGCCAGCAAAGACAGCATCAGTTCCAACGCAGATCCCTCAGGTTAAAGCAGAGCCTTTACAGCCCGTGAAAACAGCAAAGACAGCGAAGACCTCCAAGAGCAAGAAGGAGACTCCCGCGAAAGTCATCGCAAACAGCGCGAAGCCCGACAAGATTCTCACGAGCAAGCCAAAGAAGTCTGCAAGTCAGGAAATTCCCGGCCTGATGGATCCAATCATCGTTCTTTCGCCGAACGGAGATCCGTCAAAAGGCCCAATGAGGCTGATAATCTCAGGAGACAAGGTTGAAGTCGTCCAGCTCCCCAAGAGTGCCGCGCCGAAACGTCCGAGTCTTGCTGACCTTGACCACACATTCGGGACGAATCCGAGCTATCTTCCGCATTACAACTTGACACCGAAGCAGCGCGACCCATTCATTCTCAACATGGGGAACCTAGCGGGAAAAATGCTTTGGCCGGTTGACGGAAAAATCTCATCACCTTTCGGGAAATGGCGCGGAAATCACAGGCATCAGGGTATCGATATTCCCATGCCCGCCGGAACTCCCATAAGAGCCGCCCGCAACGGTGTAGTCTCAAGAACGGGCAACAACTCGACGATGGGCTTCAGGGGCTACGGGAACTTCGTCATCATGGATCACGGAGACGGACTGCAGACGTTCTACGCTCACTGCCTGAGCCTCGCTGTAGTTCAGGGACAGAGGGTTATGCAGGGACAGATTATCGCCTACGTAGGAAGCACGGGGCGTTCAACGGGAAATCATCTCCACTTTGAAGTCCGCGTAAACAACAACAAGGTTGACCCTATGCGCTTCCTCGCAGGGAACACGCATTTAGCCTCGAACAAGTAGAAAGGAGATTTACGCATTTGAACTTTCAGGAAATATATTTCAGGCTGGAAAATTTCTGGTCTCGCCAGGGCTGTATCATTCAGCAGCCGTATGATATTGAGGTAGGCGCAGGAACAATGAATCCCGCGACAGCTCTCCGCGTTTTGGGGCCTGAGCCTTGGAGGGTTGCTTACGTTGAGCCTTCGAGGAGGCCGTCAGATGGTCGTTACGGGAAGAATCCTAACCGACTTCAGCACTACTATCAGTATCAGGTCATCATAAAGCCCGCGCCCGCTAACATTCAGGAACTCTACATTGAGAGCCTCGCAAGTCTGGGAATAAATCCCGATGAGCATGATATTCGATTTGTTGAGGACGACTGGGAGAACCCTTCGACGGGAGCATGGGGGCTTGGCTGGGAAGTATGGCTTGACGGAATGGAGATCACTCAGTTCACGTACTTCCAGCAGCTAGGCGGTATCGACATGGAGAATGTTCCGGCTGAAATCACATACGGCATCGAGAGGATCGCAATGTACGTACAGAAAGCGGACAGCGTTTACGACCTTGAATGGGCTGGAAAAGTGAAGTACGGCGATGTACATTTGCAGAATGAGATTGAGCAGTCTCACTATAATTTCGAGGTTGCTGACACTGATATGCTGTTCAAACTTTTCGCGATGTACGAGAAAGAGGCCGGGCGAATCCTTGATGCTGGTTTCGTACTTCCTGCCTACGATTATGTCCTGAAGAGTTCACACACATTCAACCTTCTTGACGCTAGAAATGCAATCAGCGTAACCGAACGAACAGGCTACATCTCGCGTGTCAGGGCTTTGGCTTGCCGTTGCGCGGAGGCGTACAGGGCGCAGCGTGAGAAGATGGGCTTCCCGTTGATGGAGAAGTTCACGAACGAGACCGGAGAATTTTTCGGGGACTAAGGAGGGAATTTTCATCATGCCAACAAAAGAAGACGCACTATACGTATTACTCGAAATCGGGACAGAGGAAATCCCTTCAAGGTTCATACCTTCCGCGCTTGAAGCACTGAAGAAATCGGCGGAGTCATCATTCGCGGCAAACAGGCTGACGTTCAATGAGGCGAAGACATACGCAACTCCGAGAAGACTTGTCCTCATCGTAAAAGACGTAAGCAGGTTTCAGTCAGAACAGGTTGACCTTCTGAAAGGCCCTCCCGTTTCATCAGCCTATGACGACAATGACCAGCCCACACGCGCTGCAACAGGTTTCGCAAAGAGCAAGGGAATCGACGTTAACGACCTCAAGATCACGGAGATTAACGGCGTAAAGTACATAGCCGCAGAGATTCGTCAGGAAAGCAAGCCTGCTCTCGACGTTCTCCCCGAAATAATGAAGGGCTTAATTTCCGGCCTGACGTTCCCCAAGAGCATGTACTGGGACAAATCGGGAGTGAGATTTGCGAGACCTATACGCTGGATTCTTGCGATGGCTGACACTGAGGTTATACCGTTCGAGTTCGGAGGCGTTAAATCGGGACGAAGGACAACGGGACACCGCTTCATGGGTCATAAGGTCATCGAAATTCCCAAAGCGTCAAAGTTCCTTGATATTCTTTACGACAACAACGTAATACTCGACCAGGATAAACGTCTCCAGACAATGAAAACCGCAATCGCGTCACTTCAGAAAGACTTTAAGGGAAATTTTGAGGTTGAGATGGACGCGGGAATACTTGAGGAGAATTTGTACCTCGTCGAATATCCTGTGCCGTTTGTTGGGAAATTTGAAGAAAAATATCTCGAAATCCCCGAAGAAGTCCTCACAACGTCAATGAAGAAGAACCAGAAGTATCTCGCCGTCCGTAACCGCGACAAGGGCGGGAAGTTGGCACATTACTTTGTCGGAGTGAGCAATAATCTTGTTCCTGACATGAGTATAATCCGAAAGGGCAACGAGAGGGTACTCAAAGCAAGGCTCGCAGACGCTGAATTTTTCTGGATCGAGGACAGGAAGATACCTCTTGCGTCATACGTAGACCGTCTTAAATCCGTAACGTATCAGGAAAAATTAGGGAGCGTTTACGACAAAGTGATGCTGACGAGGAAGCTGGCCTTGTGGTTCTGCGAACGCTACGGGATGCATAATATAGCGTCACTTGTTGACCGGGCCGCGTACCTGTCGAAAGCTGACCTCGTTACGTCGATGGTGTTCGAGTTCACGGACTTACAGGGCGTAATGGGGCGCGAATACGCAAAGGCTGCCGGCGAAGACCCCAGAGTCGCGCTTGCGTTGTACGAACAGTATTTGCCGCTGACTGCTTCAGGGAAGACTCCGACCGATGATGTTGGTGCAATCTTGGGACTCGCTGAGAGGGTTCACGTTATCACGGTGTGCCACAAGGCCGGACTTGAGGCTACGAGTTCGCAGGACCCCTACGGATTGAGACGTGCGGCACGTTGCATAAACGAGACACTTTTTGCTAGGGGCTACAATTTTGACATGGCCGAAGCAGTTTCGGAGTCATGTAGGATTAACGAGGTTGACGACGAGACGAAAGCAAGGATACTCGACTTCATTCGACAGAGATTAACGGCACAGCTCCGCGAGAAGGGCTACGATGCTGAACTTGTAAGCTTGGGAATCAGCGTTGCAGGTAACGTACCGTATCAGGCCATGAAGCTCATCGATACGCTTGCACAGGTCAAGGGCGAGGAATGGTTCACGGGACTTGCGGCTTCAGCGTTGAGGGTGAAGAACATTCTCGCTAAGAACGCGAAGGGTGTTGCCGATGTTGCGCCTGACGAGTCATTGATGACGGCTGAGGCAGAACGTGAGCTTTACGCGGAAGTCATGAGGGTATCCGTGCCAGTTAGCGAGGCTGTTGAGGCTTACGACTGGGAAGGACTCACGAAGATTCTTGCGGAATTGTCGCCGGTTGTCGCGAAGTTCTTTGACGATGTTATGGTCATGGACAAGGACGAGGCTGTGAGGAATAATAGAATTGCCCTTCTCAGGGAATGCAACAAGTTATTCCTTGAGGCTGGGGATTTGAGCGTGTTATCGTAGAGTGCAATGTGCTGTGAAAAGCTCCTCTCAGTGAATGGGAGGAGTTTTTTGTTGGAGCTGTCTTTTCGCTGACCGCCTCAGTTTAAGCGTCTTACTGAAATTTATTGTGGCGATGACTGGTTCAGACTTCCAAGATTATACAAGAAGTCTTTTGTTGACTCGCAAACCTCTGCCATCTTCATATACAGTGGGTAAGCCCTAGGGTAAAAATTCAGCACAATGATTTCTGTTTCTGAAGGCTCATGATCCAGAGACAGCGGAAATCCTAAGCAGTCTCCCCCAGCAATCCCAGTACTATTGACCCAAACAATATGTTTATCGTCAGAAACCTCCGCAAATCCCGCTGAGGCAACAAACACTAACGCAATCAGCAAGGTACACGCAGTAATCTTCATGTCCTCACCATATCCAGTCAATCAGGCAATGAACACCGTAGCACACTCCAGCCGCAACACCAGCGACAATTACTCCACCGACAACCGCTGGAGCCGCCACAATCCCCGTAGCCGCAACGACGGGAGTTCCGATAGCGCAGAGAGTGGCATTAGTTGCTGCCGCCCCTGAGAGTGCTGCAATAGCTGTCCCGGTCTTTGCTGTCATACCAGCCGCACCGGCAAGATATACAGCTGTTGATGTCGCGCTCGTTGTGATTGCAGTATCAGCCGCCGCCTTTATTGAATGTTTCACGTAACCCTTAGCTACTCTTTTCCCAGCGTCAACCGCTATGTCGAGGCGTTCGTCATTATTCTCTGCGTTATAGAGCCTGACCCCTGTAACACCAACCTCAATGACCCCCTCGATAGTTTCAGCCCCCTTGATGAAAGTTTCGGTGTGTTTCTTCACCTCATCACCGCCAAACCAAGCGAGAGCAGGCTGAACCAATCCCATCACCATAACGCAGGCCATTAACGCCGCAACAAACCTTGAACACTTCATGACACATTCCTTCTTTCGTGAAAATTTTATGAAACGGCATTATTATATAGAAAACTTTGCCCCCCCCCATTTAAGTAAAATTCGCTATATTTAAGTACTATATCCTACGGATTATGTTGGAAAAGTCTATAAAAATATTATAAGGCAATTTGAGCGTATTGTCGTAGAATCTTGTAGAAAGCTCCTCTCAGTGAATGGGAGGAGTTTTTTGTTGGAACTATCTTGTGTATTTTCGGGTCTTGATTAGATTCACCGTCAAGATGAAGTTGCAAACCGTCTCGCTCTCAGCCCCTATGATATTCCAGATGTCCCTCATGGCGAGAAGCGTAGATATCGCATCTCCAACATCGAAGCCCATTGCACCGAACGCCGCAGCTCCTTTCATTGTCCCTGCGCCCGGCACTGGAAGAACTATTGCTCTCTCTTCGGGGGTCATCTTCTCCCAAGCCATAGTGAAATGTTCTTCTGCTATCTCTTTCTCAAGCCCGAATGTAGAATATTCATTAATCCTTCTTGTAGTAATGTCAGATTTTTCTGCAGCCCATTGAAGTATTCCATGATAGTCGATTTCGTCATAGCTCTTGAAAGGGTAAGCCAGCTTGTTATATGCCCTCCACACGATTGCTTTGCGTATTGCTTCGGGTGATACTGACTCAGCGTTGAGCCTCCCGGAATTTATAGCGGCAATCACGGTATCAGTCTTTGCAGTGTTATAGTCTGAGGGCAGATCCTGAAGTGCCTGCATAATTTGAACTCGCTCGGACAGCGTGCAGTCGTCAAGAAACTCGTTGAAGTCCTGCGGTGATTCCTTGCGTGTCTGGGAAAAAGTGTATGCCCCTGCCGGAGCACTCCCAATAACGGCCATGACGATAGCTATAACTGCGGCAATACATTTTGAACCCTTCATGACAACATTCCTTCTTTCCTCGAAATTAGAAATTCGATTCCATGATCCGCCCGTAAAAAGTTTTATGACCTGAAATCATTTCTTGGAATTTATGCTTCCAAGTTAATTTGAAAAATATCGTTGAACGAGTAAGAGCGGCGAATTTATTTTCGTCCCATTGAGAATTTAACAATGCTCTGAGGCCTTCGATTTCAGGATTATTCAGCGGCACGGAATCAAGAAGATTTTTAACATCGGGGAAATTTTGGTAAGCAAGCTCAACAACATAGTCAATCAGCATGTAGTCGATCAAAAAATTCTTTTCCTTCCAATATTCTGCGAGGAAATCATAGCCGAACGAACAGAGAAGGTTATTTTTCTTCGCAGCTTGCAAATACGTTATCCATCTGTCGCGGTTCACGCCGTAGCTGTGAGAATTTTCTTCGTGGCGAATGACGTAATAATCCATCTCGAATATTTCATCCGGGATATTAGCAGTTACAAATATAGTCGCATCGAGCCACATGCCTCCGTAACGGGAAAGTAAATAAAATCTCAATATATCTGATAAATGCGTGAGTGTGATTACGCCGGAGTCTAATTTCGCTAATATGTGTTCAGGAATTTGAATGTAATCGCTGAAGTTTTCTTTGGTAATCACTCTGAAATTTTTGCCGCCGCAATGCCGTCTGACGCTTGCGAAACACGTTTTTACAATTTCCGGCGCATTATCCTCGCCCTGCCACCAAATTGACCATATGAAATTCGAGGGCTCTTGTGCTTTATTTTGGGAAAAGTATCTGTATTTTTGAATTATTTCGCCATAATGCTTTTTGAGCCAGGTAATTATCACTTTATCTTTCCAGCGCGTAACTATCATGGGGCGGCGGAATGCCGAAGAACAGAAACTTGCAAACGCTACTTTGAATCCGAAATTTTTATAGAGCTGAATTTTCTTTTTAATTTCCATTGCGTTTTGTCTCCTTCAGATCATCTCCTTATTCTCAGGCTCGGCTATTTTATCATGTTACAGCGCGAAACGGGGAGAGTTACCTACTCAAAACTTAGTACCCGCATCCAGACTATATCACCGTTCGTGTACACCTTGCTGTTCTTCTTATTCTCCTGTAGAAGTCCCAAAGATTTTGCGCGGCCGGCAAACTTCTTCTTCATGCTTTCGTTGTCCACAACATAGCCCAGAAACCATTGAGTTCTTTTCTATGTTCTCAGCCAGATTGCAATGCTATATTCTGTAATTTACGATGCCTGTGATGTCTGACCCTTCAGCCTGTAAACAAACGCCAAGACCTCAGCGACACCCCTGTAGAAGTCTTCAGGAATCTCCTCGCCTATCTCGACATTCTCATACAGTGCCCACGCAAGCGGCTTGTTCTCGATTATCGGTATCAAATTCAGTTCCGCTATCTCTCGTATTCTCTGAGCGATATAGTCCGCACCTTTCGCGATTACCTGAGGCGCACCCATTATCCCCCGCTCATACTGGATTGCTACAGCAATGTGCGTAGGGTTCGTGATTACAACGTCAGCTTTCGGAACGTCCGACATCATTCTGTTCCTCGCCATTTCCCGCTGCTTCTGACGAATCTTCTGCTTTATCTGCGGGTCTCCCTCCATCTGCTTGTACTCATCCTTGACTTCCTTTTTGCTCATCTTGATTGAGTTCTCGAAGTCCCATTTCTGATACGCATAATCCGCAAACGCCATCACTAACAGCATTAGTGCAAGCCTCATCGCAAGCGTCCAAAGCATATCCCAGAACTGCCGGCTACCCAATTCGAGGGGCATCTGCATTGTCTTTGAAGATACGGGAAGATAGTTACGGATTGCGTTGTATATCATGACCGCGAATATTGCTGACTTCAGAAGGCCTTTCAAGAGTTCCACACATGAGCGCATGGAGATGATTTTCTTCATTCCCGTAAAAGGATTGAGGCGGTCGAATTTTGGCACAAACGGCTCGCCCGTGAAAGCAAATCCAACCTGGGCAATAACCGCGCTCGTCGCAAAAAGCACCACAAGCCCCCCCAATGGCAGCCACGCCGCAAAGTAATCCTTCATTGCCTCCCACGATACCCACCAGAACCAGCCATCTCTCAACACAGCCTGATCCCCGATCGCCGTGAACATGAAGCGGATCATTCCCGTCAGCGTCCGCCATATTGACGTTCCGAGAAGCGAAATCGCAAGGAGTGCCGTGATTATCGCCGCCGCAGCATTGATGTCTTTGCTGACACAGACCCGGCCTTCCTCGCGGACTTTCTCACGTTTATGGGGGGTTGCTTCCTCTGTACGTTCCTCAGCCATTTAACGGCCTCCACATTATCAGGACACTTAGCGCGAACTCTATCCAGTGTTCAAAATTGTTGTAGATTAAATCCATCATCAATGGGATTACAGCGGCAAGAACCATGAAGCCTAGCATTACTTTCACGGGCAGTCCCACGACAAATATATTCATCTGCGGAACAGTCCTCGCCAAAAATCCGAGTCCAACGTCCGACAATACGAGCGCGCAGTAAAACGGTATAACCATTCTCATCGCAAGTACAAATAATGACTGAAGCCACGTCCCTAATTGAAGGTCGCCTGAAGGGAATAATGATATTTGTCCGGGCGGTACGAGTTTCAGGGTCTCGACAAGTGCCTGTATCATGAGCAAATGGCCGTTCCATCGAAAATAGAACCACATTGCGACGAAGAAATTAAGCTGACCGAGTATTGATGTCTCGCTCTGCGTTGAAGGGTCCATGACCTGAGCCATCGAGAAGCCTATTGTCGTACCCGTCTGTTCACCCGCAACTCTGAGCGCGTAGAGCGGAAGTGCCGAAATGAATCCCAGCGCAACCCCAATCAGTAATTCACGAATGCAGACTGCGGCAATGAATATCACCTCGTCGAAATATATCATCGGTATCTCTTCGGTCTTAATGATTCCGACGGAGCAGACCGTCAGCATCACAACGAAAAGATACCTGAATGGTGTAGGCGGCATTGTTGACGTGAAAATCGGCGAGCTGAATACAAGTCCTATATAACGCAGGTGAAGGAGCATGTATACCGCCAATAATTGAGAAGGTAATTCGAGGCCGCGCATTTAGGGGTGATTGAGTCAGTTGATGAAGCGTTCGAGCTGCCCTAAGATTTCGCGGGTCATTACGAGCATTCTCTGCCCTATCCACGGGGACAATAGCACGATGCAAAGGAAGACCGCCAAAATCTTCGGAATGAATATCAATGTCTGCTCCTGAATTGATGTCGCTGTCTGCAAAATTCCGATGAAAAGTCCAATTATCATTGCCACGAGAAGAATCGGCAGCGTAACGCTAATCATCGTCCATATTGCTCCGGTCATAATATCCGGGAGGCTCAAAGTTGTAGCGTTCATAAATTTTCACCCTTTCTTACGGGACATTCGTAAAGCTCTTAAGCACGCTCATAACAACGAGATTCCAACCGTCGGCCATGACGAATAAAAGCAGCTTGAAAGGCAGCGAGATCATCATAGGCGGAAGCATCATCATGCCCATTGCAAGCAAGACGCTCGACACCACCATGTCGACCACCAAGAACGGAATGTATATGACCACGCCCATTTGAAACGCTGTCTTCATCTCACTTAACATGAAAGCCGGGATCAGTATTCTCGTTGGGACTTCGGACTCGTTCGCGGGACGGTCTGCACCTGCCATTGAGATTATTAGCGATAATTCCTCCTGCCTCGTGTAGCGGAACATGAAGGTTCTAACGGGTTCAATCGACCTGTCCCAAGCCTGCTGTGCCGTGATGTTGCCGGAAAGATAGGGGTTGAGACCGTTCTCGTAGACCTGCGTCCAAGTCGGATACATCGTGAACATCGTCAGGAATAGCGAGAGTCCTGCTATGACCTGCTGGGGCGGCGACTGCTGGAGTCCTATTGCACGCTGAACGAAGCCGATTACGATTATGATTCGTGTGAAGCTCGTTACCATCAGCAATATCGCGGGAACGAGGCTCAACACCGTCATCAATGCGAGTATCTGAAGCGTAAGTGCAACATCACGGGGTGAATCGGCCTGACCAAGTCCGAGCGTTATCGAAGGAAGCGGAATAGTCCCGGAAAGTTCGGGAGCACGCGGAGGATTTAAGACAGCACCCGATGAAACGCCGTGAAGAATCAGCAACGTCAATATCATCACGGGCGCAAGGATTCTAACTGCCCGCTTGAGACTGTGATTTACTCCATTCCTCATAGCTCCATCTCCCCATAAGGCTCGAACCGTGAGGCCCTAACGTGAACGCGATTACGTCAGGCCCGCAGCGTATGACTAAAAATATATCCCTGGCACTCAAGCGCAGGGACGTGATAATTTCGACGTTACATGAACCTTTTGCACTGGGGTTGTTCTTCCTGACGTATTTCACGAGGACGAACGCGCAGAAGGCCATGAATATCAGCGCGAGGACAGCCCGTATTAAGTAGGCTGAGAGGCTTGCTTCCTGTACTATGAGAGCACCTTTGTGATTGCTTCGATTACTCGCTCAGGCTGGAACGGCTTGACGATGAAGTCGTTTGCTCCCGCCTGAATTGCCTCTATGACCATTGGCTGCTGACCCATTGCCGAGACCATTACGACCTTGACGCTGGGGTCTAATGCCTTGATTGCCTTCACCGCGTCGATACCGTTCATTTCCGGCATTGTTATATCCATTGTGATGATGTCGGGCTTGTATTTCTGGAAGGCCGCAACTCCTGCCTTTCCGTTCTCTGCTTCTGCTACAACCTCGAAATCATTTTTCGTCAGAATGTCCTTCAGCATCATTCTCATGAATGCCGCGTCATCGACTATCAAAACTTTTTTGCCCATTCTAAAACTCTCCCTCAATGATGAAAATTATGTTGCTGGAAAATTTCGTTTGAATTATAACACGAAACAGCCTAATTTCTATGAGGCTGCCTTTGCTGCTCCGCCCGGTATTATGTCAGTGATACGGACTCCGAAATTCTCATCAATAACGACGACTTCACCGTGCGCGATTAACTTTCCGTTCACGAGAATATCAACAGGCTCACCGGCCATCTTGTCGAGTTCAACAACTGCCCCAGCCGTCAAAGCAAGGATCTCCGAGACGCTCTTCCTTGCCTTTCCGAGTTCAACCGTAACACGGACAGGAATATCCGCGATAAGGTCAATCGGGCTTGGTGCGCCCCCGCCTCCGCCTCCTCCCAGTGGCTGAAATGCCGCCGGCCTAACGTCAACCGCAGGGCCTGCGTTCTGTCTACCTCCGCTCATATTTCCGCCTCCCATAGGGTTATTGTTCGATGCCTGAGCCTGTGGCTGTTTCCCTTCGAGGGCATCACGCATAAACCCCGCAATGTCCAAAGCGTTATCGAGCGTCAAGCATGTCCAGATGTTAAACGGTTTCAGTCCGTCAATCACTACATTAACAGGGCTGCACCAAATCTTTTTGTCAGCAGGTTCAAGAGACAAAGCCCGCCAGTCGTCCTCGCCGAGTGCAGACGTCGTATTCTCGGGCATCAGCCTCTTTCCGGCAAGAAGCCCCGCTAGGCTCGTGAATGCGGAACCAACAACCTGGCTCAATCCTTCTTGAGCCGCGTTCCAGTATAAATCGCTTGGTTCGGGAATGTCTCCGCCTCCTCCGCCCATCATAAGGTCAGCGAGGGTTAACGCACCCTTCTGGTCAACAACTAGTGCTAACGGACGGTCATCAAGCCCCCCGAATGTCGTTGAGAAAAGGAACGGAAGCTCCGAGAATTTTCCGCTGAAATCCTGCTGCGTCATGACTTCGGGATTCCCTACGCTGGTTGTTACGTTCTTGCCCGCAAGCATGTTTATGACGCTGTTCTCGGAATTTGCGAACGTGTCGGCTACTTTTGCAAGCTGTTCTGCATCTGCGTCCGAAATTTCGTCAACGTCTCCAAAATCTCCTCCGCCTGAAAGAAGGGCGTTAATCTCATCAGGACTTAGTAAATCATCAGGCATAAATAAATCTCTCCTTTCATGCAGTTTCTATTTGTTCTCGTTGCCTTCAGGGACGACTTCAGGAAGCTCATTCGTGAGTACCTTCGTGAGTTCAACCGCCATATGACCGTTGAGAGTTCCGGGTCTTGCCTTGAAGCGAACCTGATTCCCAACTCTAACGTCAATGTGTGAGTCCTTCAGTTCGTCGAGCTTTATCACGTCTCCGGGCTGTAAAGCGTAGACATCTCCGAGTGATAATACAGTGTGTCCAAGCTCCATTGCAAGAGGCATATTCACCTGCATCATTGAGTTGTTGAGCCAGTTCTTTACCTGATCATCGCCCTTGTGTCCTGTTGAAGCGAACCATTGCTGTGATGACAGCCGGTCTATAATCGGTTCTATCAGGAAATACGGGAAGCAAAGGCTCACCATTCCCTCAACGTCAGAGACTCTAAGCTTCATTATTACGACAAGCACCATATCACTCGGCGAGCATATCTGAACGAAGAAAGGATTGCTCTCCATGCTCTCGAACCTGAATCTCACATCAACAACCGTACTCCAGCTATCCTCAAGAAGCTCAAGTATACGCATGATTACGCGCTCGATTACGGTCTTCTCGATGTCAGTCAATTCACGGATGTTTCCTGAGAAAGTCCCGCGACCTCCAAGCATTCTGTCAATAATCGTGAAGACTAGCGCGGGGTTGATCTCGATCAGCATTGAGCCTTCAAAGGGGTGCATCTCGATGAGGCCGATAACAGTGGGCTGAACCATGTAGTTCACGAACTCCTCATAGGCAAGCTGTTCAACCGAAGCTATTTCCGCCGAAACAATGGAGCGTATGAGCGTTGACAGAACCGTAGTCATTTGTCGGGCAAACGACTCGTGAATCATCTGGATAGCGCGGAGCTGGTCTTTGCTGAACTTGTCGGGACGCTTGAAGTCGTAAACTTTAAGTTTTGCGTATTCGTCAGCCTTAGCGGCGATTTCGTCGATGTTCGCGCCGCCTGAGATTTGCTTCATTAACGCATCAATAGCGTCCTGTGATAATACGTCGGGCATCTTTCCTTAGCCTCTTACTGTAAGACTATGCTCTCGAAAAGAACGTTGACTATCGGGGCTTCACCGCCTACATCAGGAAGCATTCGGTTGAGTGAACGCTTAATATCGCCGGCGAACTGCAAAGTCCCTTCCGCGCTTGTGAGGTCGTCGTAGATTCTGTCTTTCACGAGCATGAAGACCTCGTTGCGTATCCTCATGAGCCAGCCGGGTGTCTGAATGAGAGCGGCCGCGCCTTCCTTTTCGGTAAGCTCAAGAGAGAGTCCGAAGCTTATGACGTGCCTTCCTGCTCCTGCGAGGTTGCTGGTGAACTCACCGATTGAGACGATTGGGCCGGGATCTTTGACGACTTTTGCTGTGCCGACGGCGTTGGTGTCTTCGGGTGCCATTGTTCGGCCAAGAATGAGTCCGCCTCCGAAGCCTGCTCCGAACATTACGAGTCCTACTACTGCGAAAATTAGTATGCGCTTCACGTTTATGAATCCTCCCTGTGTGAAAATCCGATAAATTTCTCTATTTTATCAACGTCCGTATTCAAGACAAGGCTTGTGTCAAAATTGCATCGTTCAATCAAGTCTATGGCTAAACTGAAATCTCCAACGCAGCTTGGGTCATGTGCATCTGAGCTTATTATCACGGGGACTTCATGCTTCATGCAGAGACCGAGCATCTTCCTGTAATTTTCCACGCAGTTCAGACGCTTGTCTGGCTTCTTGAACGAGCTGTTATTCACCTCGAGAGCAACATGATACTCCTTCGCCGCAGTCACCAGGCGTTCGTAGTCCAATGGCGTATGGTCGTCATCAGGGTGCGAGACGAAGCATACCTTGTCATTCTTCATGCAGGAAATCAAATTATTCGTGTTGCCTTCAACCCCCTCATTCTCGTAGCAGATCGTGTGTATCCCGACAATAGCATAGTCCAGCATGTCAATGTATTTCTGAGAAAGTGAGAGCGTTCCGTCATTCAGCACGTTAATTTCCGAGCCGAACAACATTTTAACGCCGTAAAGCTCACGCGGTACAGCCGAGATATTGCCGTAGTAGAGCGGGTCAACAGTGCCGGGAACTCCCGGGGCATGTTCAGTTATCCCCAGCATTGAGAGTTTCCGTTCAGCCGCCGAAACAGCCATCTCACGGATTGTCCCGTAAGCATGGCCGCTCACTATCGTGTGTGTGTGAAGGTCTGCAACTATTTTCATCGTTATTCACCTAATATGTCTGGAACTCCCGCTTCTTTGCAGAGTTCGTTGACAGTATATTCGTCAAACTCTTCAGCCTTTTTCAGTGTTACATACTTCCCTTTGCCATCGGTTAATATGTCATGATGTCCGCTGTGATTCTCAAAGCACGATTTATCTTCAAGCGGAAGCGATAAAGGCTCGGTTATTATGGTTGCTTGCGGAATCTCAAGCCCTTCCTCGTAATAGGTGAGTGCCATTTTCTTAGCGGCATCTATCAGGCATTCACGGCAGTCATCAAGGTCATCGCCCTCCGTAATAACGCCCGGCCATTCCAGCAGCTTCCCCATATATCCATGCTCCAACTTCATGTAACACGCTGTAAACTGCACTCTACATCTCCTCCTTGTACATGAGTTCCCTAGAATATTGCCGGGATTCCTGCTTCCATGCACATTATGTTAGCCTCAATCCTAGTGAATGTATTATGTCGCCCAACAGGAACGCGCCTTCCATGCTTATTGATGAATATTGTGTGATTTCCGCCCTCACGCAGCTTGAAGAAACCGTATCGCTTCAAGTGCCTGATATATCCCTGCGCTTAACTGACATTTGCCAGCAAAGCCTCTTTCTCAACCGCTATAGATATAGGCTTCACTATGAACGTCTCCTGCGGAATAGTCTCGCCGTTCTCATAGTATGCAAGTGCCATTTCCCGCGCAGCATCCTTCAGCATATATTCGCATTCGTCAAGGTCTTTCCCTGATGTAATTACGTTAGGCCACTCCAGAAGCTGACCCATATACCCATAACCCTCATCAAGTTTCGTGTAACACGCCGTAAACTGCACTCTACCATCTCCTCCTTATCGTTTCGGGTACTGCGACAAGAACACAATCTCGACACGCCTGTTCAATGCCCTGTGTTCACTCGTGTCATTGGGGACTATCGGCTGTGCGGAACTGAATCCCGTAGCCTGCAGCTTCACGGGGTCAAAACCTCCCTCGTTCTGCATATAGCTCGCGACTGCCGCTGCCCTCATTGCCGAAAGCCCCCAGTTGTCGCGGTAAATTCCTCCACGAAGTACTCCAGAGTCTGTGTGTCCTTCAACCGCCGCGAACGGCACTCTGTCCCTAACAAGCTCCGAAATCTTGAAGAGTGCCCGGCGACCTTCCGGCCTCAATTCCGCGCTTCCCGGCATGAACATGAACTGATCGCTTATTGAGACGGCAACCCCACGCTGGTTTATTGAGACTTGAATGTCCCTCGTCAAATTCTCAGAGCGAAGGAACGAATTTAGCGTGTATGCTACATGCCTCGTGTCGATCTCAACCCTCTCGCTCGCGCCCGGACTTGTTCCGACTTCACCGCTCTTGTTGGGGTCTGTTGACTCCTCCGTTGTTACGCCGCCCTTGAGTACCCCCAATGAGCCTCGCAACGACAGCAACGCCTTCTGGAACTTCTGCGAGTCAATCGAGGACATAGCGAACAGCAGTATGAAGAAACACAGTATGAGCGTAACCATGTCCCCGTATGTTCCCATGTAGAACGGTGCGGAAAGTCCGGGTTCTTCAGGCTTCTTCTGACGCGCCATAGTTTAGCCCTCCTCCTGATTGAATGCCTCGCGCATTGCCGGGGGTAGGTAGACCTTCAGCTTCTCCTCAACGATTCTAGGGTTCTCTCCGGCCTGTATCGCAAGTATACCCTCGACCATTAGCTCCATCGCCTTCACTTCCTGCGCCGAACGTGCTGCAAGCTTTTTGCTTATGGGTGAACCGAACATGTTTGCCATCATTGAGCCGTACATCGTTGTTATGAGTGCGACCGCCATTCCGGGACCAAGTGCATTAACGTCCGAAAGGTTACCCAACATTGCGATGAGTCCGATAAGCGTACCTATCATTCCGAAGGACGGCGCAAACTCCGTAAGGTTGTCGAAAACTGCCTTGTTCCCGCTGTGCCTGTCCTCGAAGTTCCCGATCTCAGTATCCAGTATCGCCCGCACTAACTCGGGGTCTGTTCCGTCAACTACGAGCTGAATGGCTTTCCGCATGAAGTCGCTGTCAACTTCTGCAACATCAGCTTCAAGTGAGAGGAGACCTTCACGTCTAGCCTTCTCCGCAAAGCTCACTATCATCTGCACCATTCCGACAAGGTCAGGCTCTTGGAACATAAATACGGTCTTCATGCAGCCGCCCATTGCTTTTAACCTTGCGCCGGGGTTGGAGATTATCGTTGCTCCGATTGCTCCTCCGATTGTTATCATCAATGAGGGAATGTCGATGTATGCCCCGATGTTTCCGCCCGATGCCATTGACGCCACAACCAGAATCCATGTCGCTAGAAATCCTATGAGACTCGTTAAATCCAAAGTGTATGCACCCCTGAAATTCTATTATTCTGATGACTCGTCAGCCGTGTTAGCAATTATGCAGGTATATCCCGCTGCTTTCCTGAACGCTATTATCTTCCTGTAAACGTCCTTCACTTTTTCCTTTACAACGTAACGATGACCATTGAGAAGACGCAGAACAGTGTCCGGCGTTACGTCAATAGTCTCTATCATGTCGGAATTGAGAAGGAATGCCTCCCCGTTCAGACGATGTACTTCAATCATTATTTTACAACGCCTTTCATTTGTTGGAATAATTCAGCTCAATATTATACGATTTTAACGGCAAAAAGCGATAAAATAATCACAAGAAAATTTTTCATGGAGGTGTAATCATTTCATCATGCCTGAAAATATCAATGAACTTTATAACCGGATAGACTTCCTCATTAACGGAGGAGCTGTGAAAACATTAACCGATTTTCTCACAGCCAGTAACATCAACGCAGTAATCGCAGAACCCGGAGTCCCAGGCTTCCTCAACGTCATAGATGCAGCAGGACTCGTTCCACAATCTCTGACACTGAAGGACGAAATCTCAACGCTGTTCCCGAAATCAGTCGCAAAAGAAGCATTCGAGCTTGATTATTCCGAAGAAGCTGAAGCCGTCAGAATCAGAGGATCACATTGGGAGCTTTATATTCTCCTCAAGAGCAAGCCCCAAAATCCTCAATCACTTCTCGCAGAGTTAAAGCCTTACGCCGGACTGATCATGCTATGGGAGACATCACGAAAAATTTCCGACACAGAGAAGAAATTATCGCGCCTCTCGTACATGATACTCGCAACAAAAAGCACACTCGCGTCAATCTTCGAGCCTATGCCTTTGCAGTATTTCGCATCGTTCCTCGCCGACGTTCTTCAAGAGAGCCTCTTCCCGAAATCAATCGTGATTCTTAAAGACGAGGGAAGCTACCTCACAGTCTTCAACGGAAAAGCTGACAACATTCCCGAACGAAAAGGAATCTACGCATCGCAGATACTGCCGCCTACCCCCGTTGTCGTAAAGAGCGACTCGCCCGCTGAGGTAGTGCTTCCTGTCGCTGAAGGTGATTGCCGACTCTTCTGCCTCATTCAGTGGGAGGAACTTCCCGATGACCAGACGATGAACTTCCTCGAACTCTTGGGGAACCTCGCAGTCCGTGCAATAGCAATCAACAATCTCAGGGCACAGTCACGCCAGGCTGAGGCATCAATTTCCGCCGGAGAATTTACGGTGCTTTCGCTGTCGAACGTCCTGAAAGTCCTTCGCGGTGCTGAGGATAAGGGGAGATTCTTCTCGCTTCTTGTTGACATCTTCATGGAGCAGTGCAGAATGCAGAACTGTATCCTCGCATCATGGAACAAATCCAGAAAAGGCTACACCATCTCTGGGCAGCGAAGAGGACACATAAAGGCTGAGGCAGATCCTACGCTTCTTCCGTCCCCTGAAGGCCCGGTGAAATCCGCAAGCATACCAGAATCTCATTATGACCTCGCGGAAATGAGTCCTGATTCCGTCTTCAAGTCATGGGGACTCGCAGGCTGCCCGTGGAAAGATGCCCTCAAAGAGTCATCGGCGAAGTACATTTTCCCAATCTGCGATAATGACTCGCTTGTCGGAATCATTGCGCTAGGTTCTGGAACGGAAGGAAGGTCTGCGCTCGATCGTTCACAGCTTGCGTCGCTACAGCTTATTGCACAGTTCGCCGCCTATGAGTTCAGGCGTTTCGACTAGGATATGGACTTTCTGAAGACTGGATTTACTCACAAGGATTTACTTGATATTGACGATGATAAACTTCCCTTGCTTGCTGACGAGGTGAGGGAAGTTATCATAGACACTGTGAAGAAGAACGGCGGGCATTTAGGCTCATCGCTGGGTGTTGTCGAGCTTACCATTGCGATGCTGAAGGTCTTTGACCCCCTCAATGACAGGATAATCTTCGATGTCGGACATCAGTCTTACCCCTACAAGATACTCACAGACAGGTTCGACAAATTCCACACTCTGAGGCTCAAGGACGGAATCTCAGGTTTTCCGCGAAGGAGCGAGTCCCCATATGACCACTTCAACACGGGGCATTCAAGCACGTCAATCTCGGCGGCTTTGGGTTATGCAAAGGCACGCGATCTTCTCGGCGAAAAGAGGAACGTCATTGCATTCATCGGTGATGCGTCGCTCATTAACGGTCTGGCATTCGAGGCACTGAATTACGTTCAGGAGACTCACACGAACGTCATCATCATTCTCAACGACAACAGGCACTCAATAAGCAACAGGGTGGGAGGATTCTCGACGGTCTTGGCGGAATTATCTGCTCACACTTTGTATAGGGGCTTCAAGAATTTTCTCAGAAAGCATTTTCCGTCACAGAGCAGTACGAGCCTTCTTCCGCGCGCTAGAAATCTCCTCAAGGCATTCACGAGGCCGATAAACCTTTTCGACAAGCTGGGAATAAAATACTGGGGGCCATTTGACGGCCATGACATACCGAACGCAATACGAATGATGACCCTCGCCAAGAACTACTACAGACCCGTAATCCTCCACTTCAACACCATAAAGGGCAAAGGACTTCCAGAAGCCGAGAAAGACCCCACGAAGTATCACCAAGTATCGCCCGCAGGAGAAGTTAAAGGCCGGACATGGAGCGAAGCAGCCTCAGAGATTGCGGAGGAGCTTGCAATGAAGGACGAAAGGATCGTGTGTTTCACGGCGGCCATGATGACGGGTGTTAAGCTGGAGAAATTCTCGCGGAAATTCCCGGAACGCTTCTTCGATGTTGGGATTGCTGAGTCCCACATGCTCACTATGGCAGCTGGACTTGCGGCTGGGGGAATGCGTCCTTGGGTGTTCATATACTCGACATTCTTGCAGAGGGCGACGGATCAGCTCATGCACGATATTGCGCTTCAGAATCTTCCTGTCGTGATTATGGTTGACAGGGCGGGACTCTCAGGCTCTGACGGCGACACTCATCAAGGTATGCTCGACATCTCATGGGGGCGCGCTGTACCTAACCTTGAGATTTACGCACCATGCGATGAGGACTCACTGAGGGAGTGCATGATTTATGCCTCAAAACGTAACGGGCCGACTCTTATTCGCTACCCTCGCGGGAAAATCCCTCCCGTGAAACTGAGCGTTGAGTCTAACGGTGAGGGGATCGTTAAGATTCATGACGGTGAGAAGTGGGCGTTGCTTGGGAACGGTACGGGCGTGGGAATAATTCTCGATGCCAGAGACATGGCCGGGAATGAGGGCGTTGATGTTCCTGCAGTGTACGACGTTAGGAGGGTCAAGCCTGTTGATGCTGATGCTGTTGACGGTATATTGAGACGCTACAAAACTGTCGCAGTCGTTGAGGACAACTACATGGCCGGAGGTTTCGGCGAGGCTTTGGGGGCAATAATCGCTGAGGGAGGATACGGTACGAGGCTCTTGCGATTCGGGGTGCCTGACGTCTGCGTAAAACACGCCACTCAATCCGAACAGCGCGAACTCTATGGCCTAACAGCGCGGAACATCTTGGACAGCTACAAGAATGAAGAATAAGGAACGACTCGATAAATTACTGCCTGAACTTGGCCTCACTGAAACGAGGAACAAGGCTCAGGCTTTAATTATGGCCGGGAAAGTCCGGGTTAATGGTCAGGTAATCACGAAATCCGGCGCAATGTACGAGCGTGGAGTGAATATCACCGTCGATGATTCTCCTCAATGGGCAGGAAGAGGAGCGTTGAAACTCTTGCGGGCATTTGAGGTCTTCAATCTTAATGTTGCTGGAAAAACCTGTGCTGACTTCGGGGCTTCAACGGGGGGTTTCACTGATGTAATGCTCTCGAAAGGTGCGCGGAAAGTCTACGCTGTCGATGTAGGTTACGGCCAGCTCATATGGAGGCTCATGACTGATCCACGCGTCGTCGTAATGGATAGAACTAACGCACGCTATCTCACACACAATGATTTCCCTGAGAAGATAGAGTTTGCGGGCTGTGATGTCTCTTTCATATCGCTCAGGCTGATACTTCCAGTTCTTGATGATGTTTCGGAGGAGGCTGTCGTCCTGATAAAACCGCAGTTCGAGGCAGGAAGGGACAGAATTTCTCGCGGCGTAATCAGGGACAGGGCGATTCATGTTGAGGTCATCGAGGAAATTCTGAGCTTCATTCGTGAGAGTACGGGCTTCAAAATCAAGGGTCTCACATATTCCCCGATAAGAGGTCAAGAAGGGAACATAGAATTTTTGTGCCACATTTCGCACGATGGGGAAGATGAAATTTTCAGCATTGATGGTATAGTTGACGAGGCACATCAATATACTAGGGGTGATTGAGGTCATATGAGGCAGAAGGATTTTCTGGCAATTTGCGCGGTTGGAAGCCGTGAAGATGTGGAGTTTGCCATCGAGAGGGGAGCAAGCGTGAACAAGAAAGCCTACATTTACGGTGCGAAAGTTCCGCCGCTATTTGTCGCTGTAATGGAGGAGAACGAGGATGCAATAAAGGTCTTGATGGAACACGGGGCATACTCAGGAGAGGGTTTCACTGCCGCTATAGTGAAGGGCAAGAAGAGGCTGCTTAAACTTTTGGTTGATCTTGGTGCTGACGTAAATCAAATAGGCTCAAACGCACAAAACCCTCTTTTCCTCGCAATAATCGCGAACAAGCCAAAGGTCGTGAGATGGCTGATTGAGTTTGGTGCTGACGTTAATGTGAGATCCGACGCAGGATATACTCCGTTGATGTACACGGTTATAGCGCAGATGAAGGAATTTAATAACGGCCGTAGAGAAAAGAAAATTCACCCCGAAATCATAAAGACCTTAATGAAAGCAGGCGCAAGATACGACGAGGCAATGATTATAGCTGTGAAGGCCGGGAACATTCCGTTCCTCGACATAGTCTTAAAGAATGGTGCTGACATAAACCGGAAGTGCTCGATTGAGAGCGAACAGACTGCTTTGATGGCGGCCATGTTCTCAGGGGACAAGCCCATTGATGCTGAGATGGTGAAGTTTCTGGCAGAGAATGGCGCCGACCTCAACGAAGTATTCAGCCTGGGCTCCGAAATCGTAACGAATGCAATAAACATCTCAATCTCAGCCGAACGTCCAGATATTACCGAGATACTTTTGTCGAATGGAGCCAACCCGAATTTCCGCGACAGTGCAGGAAAAACTGCCCTTGTATACGCAGTTCTTACGGGTGAGGAAATATTGAGGCTTTTGCTCAAATATGGCGCAGATCCCAACATTCCTGACAACAACAAGCGGACTCCCTTAATGCTTGCGGCCCTCGATGTCGGCACAGAACCCGGAATGATAGAGGCACTAATAGAACATGGAGCAAATATTAACGCTCAGGATAAAGACGGAATGACGGCACTTCTCTGGGTTGTAAGCGCCAGGGACAGAAATCCCGAAATAATGATGTCATCTCTCATACGAACGGGAGGTATCAGGGCTGAAGGCTGGGAATCGTGGTTTGGACTTACGGTGATTTACGCGGCGATTAAGCGCGAGGCACAGCTCGATACTATAAGGCTGCTAATCAGGCACGGAGCTGACGCAAGCATTCCCGACAACAAAGGAATGAACGCGATAGCATGTGCCATGATGGACTATGACAATGAGATGATTGAGATTCTAAGGGAGGAATTTAAGCGATGAAGAAAGCACTAATCACAGGAATAACAGGACAGGACGGAGCATATCTTACGGCGTTTTTGCTGAAGAAGGGCTACGAAGTTCACGGCCTCAAACGCAGAAGCTCGATATTCAACACAGCGAGGATCGACAGGTTCTACAGGGACTTGCACGAAGAGGGACACAAGTTCTACCTTCACTATGGGGACTTGACGGACTCAAGCAATCTCATTCACATGGTGCAGAAGATTCAGCCCGACGAAATCTACAACCTTGCCGCACAGAGCCATGTAAGCGTTTCATTTGAGACACCTGAATACACTGCTGACTCTGACGGCTTGGGGACGCTGAGACTACTTGAGGCGATAAGGATACTGGGGCTTGAGAAGCACACGAAGTTCTATCAGGCATCGACGAGCGAGCTTTTCGGGAAGGTTCAGGAGACACCGCAGAAGGAGACAACGCCGTTCTACCCGCGAAGCCCTTACGCCGCCGCCAAGCTATATGCGTACTGGATAACGGTGAATTACCGCGAGGCTTACGGGATTTTTGCCTGCAACGGGATACTCTTCAACCACGAGTCCGAGCTTAGGGGTGAGACATTCGTTACCCGCAAGATCACGAGAGCCGCCGCAAGAATAGCACTAGGACTTCAGGACAAGACCTATCTCGGAAACCTCAACTCGAAGCGCGACTGGGGGCATTCGGAGGATTACGTCCGCGCAATGTGGATGATACTTCAGCAGGAGAAGCCCGAAGATTTTGTGATTGCTACGGGCGAGACTCATTCGGTCAGGGAATTTGCAGAACTTGCGTTCCATGAGGCTGGAATCCCTATCGAGTGGAGGGGTGAAGGCGTTGACGAAAAGGGCATAGACACGAGAAACGGCAATGTAGTGATTGAGATTGACCCGCGATATTTCCGGCCCACTGAGGTCGACTTGCTTCTTGGTGATCCGTCAAAGGCCGAGAGAGTATTAGGCTGGAAGAGAAAAGTAACCTTCCCTGAACTCGTCAAACGAATGGTGAAGTACGACTTGGAGCTTTTCAGGAAGGATATTCTAATCCGCGACGCTGGATATAAAGTTACGAGCGCACTTGAGGAAATATAGATAGCGAGGGGCGGATTTTTACCCCTCTCCGTCCCCATCTGTAATGTCCCCTTTGAACTCGCCTTTGCGGCAGATGCTCTTGATGTGGCAGTACTTGCACTTCCCTGAATCATAGTCAGGCGAAAACTCTCCGGCTTCCAAGATTCTAACGGCGCATTCCATAGCGTACTTCCCTTCTTCAACGCGCCCAGTAATGTCAGTATCGAAGGTAATCGTCTTGCCGTCACTGTTATTAGGAGCAAAGCCTGCGAAAATTCCCTGAGTTCCTGCCGTGAATGAACCCCAAACTTTCCCGTCCTCATGTCCCAATATATACACTCCCGAAACGTCATAGCCATATTTCTCTTTGAACATGGCCGCGTAAAGTGAGAGCTGTAATCCGTGTTTGAACTCCTTGCGCTCCGGGTCAGTGTTCCATGACTTTCCTGAAATATCCATGCCTGAGTCGTAACTTTTCGCTGACATTCGGCCTTCCTTGTAATCGGCAATGAACGCAACACATGAGCCGTCATGCCCCCGAAGTATCTCCACCCTGTCGCACTGCCCTGTGAAGCAGCCGCTTTGAAGCTGTGCCTCGTCCTCAAGAAGTATTGCCTCGTGTTCATAGTCTTTGTGCAGAGCATCGAGAATAACACCCTGAACTCCCGCGAGCCTTTCAGCACGGAATGCAACAGCCTTAAGTCTCCGTTTGAGTCTTGGGTCGCTCAAAAGCTGATGAAACTTCCCGTAAGTCTGGTCATCTTTCTCCGATTCAAGCAGCTTCTTCCATTCAGATTCTGCGATTTCAGTGAAGCGTGTACCCTTAGCGGTCATGTCCCAGCGGTAAATTTTCCAGACGGTCTCCCAGTACTTATGAAGCATGTTGCCCCATTCAGCGGATGGTACTAACTCAGAGTCGGGCTGATATAGTTTTGCTGACTGACGCTGATACCAAAGAAGCGGGCATTCAAGAAGCTCCTGGATATTACTCGCTGCAATGGCGTTTGATTTTGCTTTCACGCAAGGAAGACTTCTCGAAGTTTTCCCCACAGCGTCAATCTCATCGAACGTGAAGCCGTCAGCCCCAATGAGAATCTTTATACCCTCAGATTTAAGCGTTGACATCTTCCATTCCTTCATGTCATTGAGGAATTTCGGCATGAAAGGAGATTCTGATACCGGCCTTCCATCGTCATCGAGAAGAGGACGCGATATTATAGTGAGCCTTTCGCCCGTCATTATGAGACGCCGGAATAACGCCTCGCGCTGTTCAGCCTTCTCCTTTGTCTGCGGAAGAAATGCTCCGTTCTCATTGAGATTGCTGCGTTCTTCGTTCCCGAGAAGCGGGGAGGCTTTCTGGTTTGGCGACCATGATTTCTGTGTTACACCTGACATTATCCAAACTGGGAATGACGACAATACCGGCGGAGTTCCTGCGAATATCTGAACGGAGTCCGAGAGCTGCAAAGGTGCGCGAACGTGAGAATTTCTGCACCAGTCCTCAAGAAAATCATAAGCGTCCTCACCCTTCAATCCGTAATCCTTAAAGCTGCCCAAATCAGGCAAAAGCTCCCTGAGTGCTATGGCCTTCTCGCTTACGGTTTCGATTGCGCTGGCCGTGAACCTCATGGACTCGTCAAGCTCCGGATAATCTGAGATGTCGTCATCACGTTCAAGCCATAAGCCCGGAGTGTTGAGGAATTTGTCGAACCCGGTCATAATTTTCGCGGGAGTGTTCTTACCTTCGAGGAACTTGCAGAATTTCTCGACCGCCTCAATCGCTATAAGTGCTGTGCGGAAAATGTCAGGATATTTCTCGCCGGGGTCATCAGTTTTATCAGTGAGATAATTTTTCCAATTCTCAAGCCCTGAACACCCAGCACGGTAAGCCTTCATCACTGGGAATCTTGAACCCGCAAAGCATGGCTGAGTCAGCATTACGGCTGTGTCATAGGCCGGAAAGCTTCGTGAGTCAAGATACCTCAACGCCGATATTATCTTACCCGGAAGTGTCGCGCTTATCGTAACGCCGTCCTTGAAGTTGAAGGGTACTCCATAACGCTCGAATGCCTCAGCGAATGACTCCTCTCTTCCCTCGTCAATCATCAGGCCGATTTCGTCAAAGCCAGGAAATTCACCGCCAGCCTCCCAATTACCCGATGACCAGAGAGCGAGAGTCCTTGCGATAATTTCGGGTTCTAATCCCGGCTCTGCTGAAGGGATTTCGAGGATTCTTCCGGCTGACTTCAGGGGTGGAACTGAGTAACTCAACTGTAAATCAACGTCATGAAATCCGGCCATGTTAGTCTCAGGCTTGAGGATTATTACATTACTGCAACGGCCTCGAATTGCCCGGACGAGTTCGAGCTGTGCATGATTGAACGAAAGGAATCCCGCGAATATGACGGCGAGATTTTTCCCCCAATCCTGATTTTCGGGGACTGCCTCATATGCGGCCGAGTATACCTGCGCGCTGTCGAGCAAATTGCTGCTGTCCAGGTAATTCAGGTAGTCGCTGTATATTTCGGGCAGTATAAATTCAGCGGGGTTGTCGCTCTCGGGATTGAGGGGTAACGTGTCGGGGGGCACGGCCTCATTGAGAAGTTCACGAATGTCGCTGGACAAAACCGTTAGGAAGCCTGAACGTTGGAGACCGGGCAATGATTTTACTTTGTCGTGATGGCGGGTTAATGCGTCTTCAAGAATCCTTCGGAGTATGAGCAAGTGATCTGGCGGCGAGAGGGTTCTGCGTCTTTTTCCGGAGGGTACTATGTCTTCATATATATCCTGCCATGTCCAAATGTTTTGAGTGTCATGGCCGGGGAATAGCCGTTTGTCCTTCCGCGATGGGACGATGAAACGGAGTTCGCGCCCCGAAAATTTCCGTATTATTTCGTGTATTATGGACTTGAAGTCTGAGCCGTTGTTATATGAATGAGTCTGCATAGTTAATCCTGCTTTCTTTCGAAATTATAGGAATGAAGTAATTATATCAGTGTGCAAAAAAATACTCCCCGCTTTCAAACAGGGAGTGCGGAATTTTCAGTGTGTAGCATGATTCTCACACGAAAGACTCATTCTCAGAACTTCATCATTTCGGGAGGCTCAAGGCTTGAGAACATGTACTCGGTGAAGTCAGAGATTCGTTCTTCATTGACATAAGGAGCCTGATACCTTACTGGCTGATGACTTCCCGTGTTCCTGAAGAGCATATCGCCTTTCCCAGTGAGTCTCATAGCGTCATTGCTGCCGATGATATTCTTTGAGTCAACATCAGACGAAAGCGTGAAAGCTGCCCTTGCGGGAATGTTGGACTTTATCATCGTCGTGAAAACGTCAGGAGACGGACGCTGTGCCGCGAGCATCATGTATATTCCTGATGCGCCGGATTTCTGTGCCAGCCTCATTATCACTCCCTCAATCTCAGGCCCTGCGCCGTAAACCAGATCGGCAAGCTCGTTAATGACAACAACAATTTCGGGTAACTTGCTGTCTCTTTGCTTACGGTTGAAAGATGCAAGATTCCTCACACGCGACGATGCAAATGCGGCAGTCCTCTTCTCCATCTCATCGTAAGCCCAAGTGAGAGCCTTCATTGCGGAGTCAGGGTCATATACGGGCGAGGCCATTAGGTGAGGAAGTCCGTCATAAACGGCGAACTCAACATGACGCGGGTCAATGAGAATGAGGCGTAATTCTTCCGGTCTTCTGCGCGAACACATGCTCATAATGCACGAGTTCACGAACATGCTTCGTCCCGAATTTGTGTTGCCTGCTATGAGAATGTGAGGCATGTCCTCAAGTCCAACCACCGAAACTTTCCCGTCAACCTGAACTCCTAGAGGTATTGGAAGCCTTGCGGTTGAATTTTTGAACTCCTCGCCCTCTATGATGTTCCTGAACGAGATTGTCTTACGGTCTGAGCGCGGGACTTCGATTCCTACATAGCGAGTTCCGAGTATCGGTGCCTCGATTCTCACGGACATTACGGCGAGGGACATTGCCAAATCTTCAGCGAGGCCGGAGATTTTGTTGACCTTGGTACCGGGGGCAAGTTCAAGCTGATACTGTATGAACGCCGGGCCTGTTACTATGTGTGCGACTGAGGCATTGACCCCGAAATTCTTGAGTGTTGACGTTATGGTCTTTGCCTGTTTCTCGGAATGCTTGAGAATGTCGCGGTCAGGTTCGGGCTTCTGTCTTGGGCCGAAAATCTCAGGAGGCGGCGGGAACGATAAATCCTCCCGTGATTTCGCCGGTATAACAGGTATCGGAGGTATCACGATTTCTTCAGGCAGCGATGGCTTTTCCTCCGGCGATGACGGTTTGACGGTTTGAGACTTTGCGGCTGACGTTTGAGGCTTCTCGATGTCGTCCTCCTCCGAACTGTCCGGGAATGTTACGGGCGGCAAGGGACGGCGCAGCTTCTTCATTCGTGGTGCTGATGAAGGGGCGCGCTGTTCTGGAGCTTTCATTCCGCCTGAGTCGATTATTGCGAGTGCGTTGTCGATGACCTCAACGGCATTGGACATGACGTTGTCTGGAAGAAGGTCAGGGATCTCAGGAGGCGGTGGAGTATTTGGGTCTGGCTTCAGTTTAGGTAGCTGGAAGTCGAACGCAACGGGAGGAATCTCCGTGAAATCGTCGGGATAATCACGCTTCGGCGGACTCAGTATCGGCTCTGGAATGCTTCTTTCGGGCGGAGTTTCTGATTTCCGTTCACGCTCACGCTTTCGGGGCTTGCTGTTTGCGGGAAATTTCAGCTTTGGGATTTTAGGCAGCCTGAACTTGAGAATCTTCGAGCCGAAAAATACCGCTGACAATAGGAATGACCCTGCAACGAGAATCAGCGTAATGAATGTTCCGGCATTAAGTACAAAGAATTTCGCAAGACCTGACCCGAAACCACCCGGCGTCAAGATTAGAGCCTCCGAACTCCAGCCCGTCTCCTTCAGTAATCCCAAAAGGAACGTGAATGACAGGTAGAGCATTATTGTCCCGAAGAACTGTCTCCGTAATTTCGGGATTCGGAATTTCAAGAGCTTTGCAATACACACGTAAAGCACAAAAAGCAATGGAACAATAACAGCTCCGCCCCATGTGCCTCTGAGGTATTCGCCGAGCTTCCTTCCGCCCTCACCTGCGAGCGAGCTGTCGAAAAGTGCCATAATGCAATATATACAGGCGACAATGAGCGCGAAAATCAGCATCTCTGACCAGCTGCCCTTATTCTCATCATCACCGCGTCTTCTGCTCAAAATTCAGCCCTCCTTCTAATTTCCTGAACGTATCTGCCTGATGTTGGCTTTGTGTTCGCTGAAAGTCTTTGAGAAATGGTGATAGCCGTCTCTTCCCGCGACATAGTATAAGTAGTCATTGAACTCAGGGTCAAGAGCCGCGCCCCATGCCTCGATTCCAGGAACGCATATCGGTCTCGGAGGAAGCCCTTGATATTTGTACGTGTTGTAGGGCGAGTCTATTTCGAGGTCTTTGTTGAGGACACGGGTTAATTTTCTCCCTTTCAGCCTCCACGCATACACTACAGTAGCATCGATCTGAAGGAGCATATTCTTGCGTAACCTGTTGTGGATTACACCCGCGACAGTTCGACATTCTGCATCATGAAGAACCTCACGTTCAACCATCGAGGCGACTATTGAGGCTTCTTGAACATCGTTAGGAGTGAGCTTGTGTTCGGTGATGAAGTTGCCCCAATGATTCCACCATGCGGAGGAAGCTCTGTTCACGATCTCGTCAGCCGTCCTGTCAACAAGCATGTAAGTTTCGGGCATCAGGAAAGCTGCGCGTGTGTACTCGTCTTCTGGAATTGACTTGAGGATTTCGAGGAGCTTTGGGGGATAGTTCTTATTGTTCATTAGAGCCTGAGATACTGCCTCACGGTTGACTTTCTTGTCCTGACTTTCGAGTGAGTCGATCAGCGCGAAAATGTCCAAGCCCGGCAAGACCTGAGCTTTAAGGAGTGCGGGTTTCAGGGTTCGTAACTGACGTGCAATGTTCCAGGCGTCAGACGGCACAACACTGTAATGTCCTGCGCGAATCTTCCTGTCGAGGCCGAATTTCATCATCCATCGTGCAAGGTCAATGGGTGTTCCGTCAATCAAAGCCCCCTGAATCTCGAAAGCTCTTGCTGCCTGCGATGCTGTCATTCCCTGTTCGATTACGACGCTGACAGCCTCACCCTCTGGGATCGGTATCATGTATTCCCAGAAAGGGGCGGGGACTTTTAGGTGATACGATGAATAACCTGCTGCCGAAAGTATGAAGAGCAGGAGGAAAATCAAAATGCCGGAGAATATGAATCGCCGGCTTTTTTTTCTTGATCTTTGTCTTGGGATTGGTGAGCGAGTTGTTGAGTTTTTCTGCAAAATATAGGACACTTCCTGTTAGTTTTTTGCGCCTATTATACAGGAAATGCCCGGTAAAATGTCTTAGTTTCGCTACAGGAACGTTCCTCTCATCTCAGCAACGTCAGCAACCCTCTGTATCGCCGCCATTGCCGCAGCACGCCTCATCGTTACGTGTTTCGACTCTGAATAGTCCCAAACAAGACGGAAATTGCCCTTCATTATGTGGACCAGCCTGTTGTTGTACTCCTCCTCGCTCCAGAATGCTCCCTGCAAGTTCTGCGCCCACTCGAAATATGACCCTATAACTCCGCCAGAATTTGCCAGGAAGTCAGGAACTATCATCACTCCCCTGTCTTTGAGAATCTCTTCTCCCTCTGGTGTAGTCGGCCCGTTAGCTCCTTCGACGATGTAGCGCGCTTTTACTCTTCCTGCGGTCTCGGCGTTAATCACTCCGTCTCTCGCACATGGGAAAAAGAAATCGCATTCCGTTGAAAATTCATCATCAATCTTCTCGCAGTTCCCGAAAGTCTCGAAACCTTCAAGCAGCTTCTTCGGGTGTTTCCTCACAGCGTCAAAAGCCCGGTGAATATCAATACCGTCCGCTGAATAGTACGCTCCTGTGATGTCGCTTATTGCCACGATCTTAACGCCCGCGTCATTCAGGGTCTTTGCCGTGTAGCTTCCGACGTTTCCGAAACCTTGAACCGCCGCCGTCATTGTGTCGGGATTCTTTCCGAGTACTTTCATGAGCTCGAGGCCGCATGTCGCAACACCGCGCCCCGTTGCTTCGTTACGGCCGTGACTTCCCCAGAAATTTACAGGCTTCCCGGTGAGCACAGCAGGTTCAAGACGCCCGCGCATCTTGCTGATTGTGTCGAGTATCCATACCATTTCCTGACCGCCCGTGTTCATGTCAGGTGCTGGAACATCGCTCCATCGTCCGAGTATAGGCTCAATCCTTGCAGCGTATGTACGTGTGAGCTGTTCTTTCTCGCGTTTTGACATAGTGAGGGGGTCGCAGCATATTCCGCCTTTGCCGCCGCCGTAGGGGATTCCAGCGAGTGAGCATTTCCACGTCATCAGCATTGCAAGAGCCTCGCATTCGTCCATGTCAACACCCAAATCGTAGCGTATTCCTCCCTTTGACGGGCCTAACGCTGTCGAGTGCTGTACACGGTAGCCGTCATAGACATTCACAGAGCCGTCGTCCATTTCGACAGGGATTGAGACCTTCATCATTCGTTCAGAATGACTCAGCATCGTTATGAGCCTCTCGCTTAATCCCATCTCGTCAGCAGCTCCATAAAACTCCTGAAGTGCCGTGTTCAGTAATACATTCGATGATTTTCTCCGTTCTTGCATAACAAAGCACGCCTCCTTCTTGAAGCTCTTTCGCTATTCAGTTGTATTTATATTGACTGAGATATTATAACATGAAACGAGAGGGTGTTTTACCCCCATTCCCCGCCTAAGCTGTTTAATACCCTTTGCGATGGAATGCAGCCTTGTTGCGCTGCTCTCCGATGTCATTTCATGGCTTCAGACTTGTCCCCGTCATCGTACATAAGTCCTTTGCGCTCCAGTTCAGACCTTAAACGTTTCTGCTCCTTACGTTCTGCCTCAAGCTGTGAATGAAGCCACTTTTATATCATAACAGCCGCTCCGCAATCCTCAAAGCCTCTATATTAGCCGCAACATCATGAACTCGCATAATACTCACTCTTCCCGCCGTCATGGCCGTAATCCCAAGCGTACCCGAAAGCCCGCCCGTAAATCTTTTCCTCGAATGCCCAATCATCAAAGGCCGTCCGAAAACTTTTAGGCTCTCAATGTTCTTCAGGATCGTGAAATTATCCTCCGCCGATTTCCCGAAGCCCAGGCCCGGATCTATTATCACGTTCTCACGCTTCACACCCGCCTCCTCAAGCCCTTCAAGCTTCCGCGAAAAGTAAACGTCCATCTCGCCGAGAATATTCTCATGTCCCTCGTATCCGGCCATGTCTGTGGGGATACCTGAAATATGCGACAGTACATACGGAATCCCAAGTTCAGCAATCGTTCCGGCCATTTCAGAATCGAAGCCGTAACCGCTGATGTCGTTGATGATGTCCGCGCCCTCTTCCGAAGAAATACGCGCAATCCCAGCCTTGTAGGTGTCAACGGAAATCAAAGTGTCAGGAAATTCCCGCCTCAGTGCTTTCAACGCAGGCAATAATCTTTCAGCTTCCTCAGTTTCGCTGACAGGGGTTGCACCCGGCCTAGTGGATTCAGCTCCGACGTCAAGGATATAAGCCCCTTCAGTCAGGAATCTTTCGGCACGCTCGATTACTGTGCGCTCATCTATACGGCTTGCCTCGTGAAATGAATCAGGCGTGAGATTCAGAATCGCCATTAAGCGCGTCTTCCCGCCTGAAACTATTTTGCGGCCATGCGGCGAAGTCATCTCCCAATTTCGTGGCTTAACGTTCCTCATTATTGCCGACAATTTTTCCCTCAAAGCCGGAATGCCCCATATGTTCATGGCCTTCATCTTCTCAGTGAGACTGAGTAACTGCTTCTCCGTGCCCATGATGAGAATATCGCTGTAGTCCACCTTTCCGTCAATAACATGTTTTGCGACAACCACGTCTCCCCCGCGTGAAAGCATTTCCTGCTTCAAGAAATTCGCGGCTCTATAGTCGACTCTCTCGGCGTAAATGTGAAGTACCTCTGACTTCGGCGCAAGGTATGCTAATGCTCCTGAATCCGTTCCAATTTTCGCGCAGACCTTCCTCATGTCATCAATCCCTGAAATCCTCACGGGGTAAACAGAAATGTTATCCTTCAAAATTTTTACCTCCTCACGAAATCCACTAGTGAAAGTTATTCTAATACAAAACGAGACTGTTTCATGAGGCCATGATACAATCACATATAAATTTTAGTGAAGGGAGCTTTTATCCATGAGAATACTATTCGTCCTTTTCGCGCTTTTACTCGCAATGCCCGCAGTGTGTGCATCTGCCGCAGTCCCGCCAATCTTGCCTATGGAAGACTTCTTCCGAAACCCGGAAAATTCCGCGTTCTCAATTTCTCCCGACGGAAAGTGGCTTGCATTCGCCCGGCCATGGCAGCACAGAATGAACGTCTACGTCCGCGAGATCTCAACAGGAAACGAGAAGCGCATAACGTCAGCAACCGAACGCGACATCGCCGGCTTCTTCTGGAAAGGAAACGGAAGGATAGTATTCGCTCAGGATTCTGGAGGGGACGAGAATTTCCACGTCTATATTACTGACATAACTGGCGGCGAAGCTAGAGACCTCACACCTTTCGAGAAAGTTAAAGCAGGAGTCCTTGATGACCTTGAGGATGACCCCGTTCACATGCTCATCGACATGAACAAGGAGAACCCCGAAGTCTTTGATGTTTACAGGTGCAACATTGAGACAGGGGAGCTTGAACTTGTCGGCAGAAATCCCGGAAACATCACAGGCTGGCTGACCGACCATGACGGGAAACTGAGATGCGCTTTCCAGACCGACGGGGTGAACGAGACATTTCTCTACCGAACTGATGAGAGCCAGAACTTCCGCCCCCTCATAACGACGAACTTCAAGGAGACTTTCTCGCCCGTAATGTTCGCGTACGACAACAAGACCATGTACGTCGTCTCCAACCTCAGCAGGGACAAGGCCGCAATATACACGTTTGACCCTGAGAAGAATGAGACGATTGACCTCGTGTTTGAGCATGATGAAGTTGACGCTGGCGGAATAATGCACTCAAAGAAGCGCAAGATCATCACGGGCGTAACCTACACGACCGACAGGAGGCACTACAAGTTCTTCGACGCTTCCCGCGAGGAATTGCAGAAGACGATTGATGCGTTCTTTCCGGGACTTGAGGTTGCTGCTGTTGACACTGACGACGACGAACAGAGGTACATCGTTCGGACTTACAGCGACAGAACGAGGGGGGCTTACTACCTTTTCGACCGCCGGGACAATTCAATCTCGAAGCTTGCGGATTTATCCCCGTGGCTGAAAGCTGACCAGCTCGCACCGATGAAGGCCATAACGTTCACGGCAAGGGACGGCGCGAAGATTAACGGCTATCTCACTCTTCCCGTCGGCGTTGCATCGAAGGATCTCCCGCTCGTCGTTATACCGCACGGAGGGCCAAGCGGAAGGGACGTTTGGGGCTTCGACTCTGAGGCACAGTTCCTCGCTAACAGGGGAATCGCTGTCTTGCAGGTGAACTTCAGGGGGTCGACGGGCTACGGAAAAGCGTTCTGGCAGGCAGGCTTCAAGCAGTGGGGAAAGAGAATGCAGGACGATGTTACGGACGGTGTACAGTGGGCGGTCAATGAGGGTATTGCCGACCGTTCAAGGCTTGCGATTTACGGTGCCAGCTACGGAGGGTACGCGGCTCTTGCGGGCGCAACGTTCACACCGTATCTTTACGCCTGCGCTGTGAGCTATGTGGGGCCGTCAAACCTTTTCACGCTGATTGAGTGCATTCCGCCATACTGGAGGCCGTTCATCGAGATGGAGCATGAGATGATAGGAGACCCGTCGGCTGACAAAGAGCTTCTCACGGAAGTATCGCCTGTGTTCCACGCTGAGAACATAAGGATTCCGCTGTTCGTTGCACAGGGAGCTAATGACCCGCGCGTCAACAAAGCAGAGTCAGACCAGATTGTCGAGGCAGTCCGTAAGGCTGGGAAAGATGTCGTCTACATGGTGAAGGACAACGAGGGACACGGTTTCCGCAACGAGGAAAACAGGTTCGACTTCTACAGGACGATGGAGGAGTTCTTCAGGAAACATTTAGGCTCACGATAAGGATTTCAAGCCCCCGTAACAATGCGGGGGTTTTTCTTTGACTGTTGACATTCATAGCTTCCTATACTATTATCACATCAACAATCCCAGCAGGAGGCAAAAATGAGACTGATCACGCTTGAGGAACATTTCACGTCGCCCGAAATTGTCGAGGCCAATAACATGTTCAATCTTCAGCCGCAATCACAACCTGAAGAGTTGACGGATTTCTACAAGTCTCACACGGCGTTCGGCGCGGAGCTTCTCGACATTGAGAATATGAGACTCCCATACATGGACAGCCAGAACATAACGATGCAGGTACTTTCCTACACGTCCCCGATTTCCGACAAAGTTCCCCCGTCAGATGCTTTGAGGATATGCGCGAGGGCGAATGACATTCTCGCAGGCCATGTCGCTGAACACCCCGAACGTTTCGCGGGATTCGCAACACTCCCAATGTCAGACCCTAAAGCTGCTGCCGTTGAGCTTGAACGCTGCGTTAAGGAGCTGAGATTCTGCGGTGCACTCGTTGCGGGACAGTTTCAGGGACACTTCTACGATGAGCCTCAATTCCTCCCGATTTTCGCAAAGGCTGAGGAACTTGATGTGCCCGTATACTTTCACCCAGCATTGATTAACCCGGCAATTCAGGATTACTACTTCATGTCGCCTTCATGGAGCGTCGTAATCGGCGGACAGTTCGCATCGGCAGGCTTCGGTTGGCACATGGACGTAGGCATTCACGTTGTGCGAATGATACTGTCGGGAATATTCGATAAACTTCCAAAGCTGAAGATCATTTCGGGGCATTGGGGCGAGATGGTCCCGGCGTTCCTTGAGAGAATGGATTACATGTTCAGGCCGGAAAGCACAGGGCTTCAAAGGACTATATCCGACTACTACAAGAGCAACATCTACCTCACTCCGAGCGGGATATTGTCGGCGATGCAGCTTGAGTACCTCGTCAAACTCATGGGCGCGGAACACATACTCTACTCGGTCGATTACCCTTACATGCAGCCCGATAACGTCTACACTTTTATCGCGGACGCAAATCTCACTCAGGAACAGAAGGAACTGATCGCTCACGGAAACGCTGAGAGAATTTTGCACTTATAGGAGGAAGAAGAAATGAGGATATTTTTGTGCGTTTTGATGGTTTTGGCGATGTCTGCGGTTTCATTCTCTGCGGAAATGACGGACTATGAGGCCGTGAACAATCTCATCGTAAGCGAAAGGCTCTACCGTGTCAGCCACAGGAACGAGGAATTAGCCGGCTGTTACGCGCCTGACGCAAAGATTCACACGAGCTGGCAGAGCGGAGGGGTCAGCAGTTTCGTGGGACATTCAGCACCAGAGGCACAAGGTCAGTCGTTCAACGTCAACCGCTGCGGAGGAGCGTTAATCTACCTCAACGGCTCAAAGGCTTTCGTCGAATACCCGTCAACAACGTCAAGAACCGTAACTGTAAACGGAGTCGAGGCTGTCCTCACGTCATACATGAGGCTTCTATACCGTGTCGAAAAGCGCGAGGGTGTCTGGAAAATCACGGACATGTTCTCGCTCAATGAGGCTGACGAACTCGCTCCCGTGATTCCCGGCCAAGACCTCAAGATTAACCCCGATGACGTTAAAGGACTCAGAGTGTCGTGCAGGTGGCTCGCTTACACCAGGAGGGCGGCAGGCGCGGAGTTTGACGATGACCTTCCGGGCACGGACAGGCCGGAAGATGTCAAGAAACTCTATGATAAGGCTTTTGCGTGGCTCAATGACTAATCACGCTGACAAAATCGCAATACTCATCAAGAAGTTGAGCCTTGAGATCGACAAGCTCTCTAATCCTATTCTTGAGCCTTACGACCTCACACATTCTCAGTTCAAAATACTGAAGTACGTACTAATGAACCCGGAGAAGAACATAAGGCAGGCAGATATTGAGCATTACTTCTCGATGACTAACCCTACTGTAACTGGGCTTGTCCAGACGCTCGAACGTAAGGGAATGATTGAGCGCAGGGTCAATCCCGACGACAGCAGGAGCAAAATCCTCTGCCCGACAAAGAAGACTATCGACATGAAGGATACTCTTTACGGTCTAGGTGATGAGCTTGAAAACAGATTGACGGGAGTTCTTGATGCTGACGAGAAAAAGGAATTGATGCGGCTTCTGAACAAGCTGCTTCGTAAAAAGGAGGAATCATAATGAACATTGACAGGTTAGGGCTGGGCTGTATGGGAATGTCGCTGAGGCGTAACCCTGAACGCTCGGTTGCGACGGTACACGCTGCCATTGACGCGGGTATAACCTTCCTCAACACCGGGAACTTCTACCAGTGCGGGGAAAGCGAGATGCTATTGGGTCGTGCGCTTCAGGGAATACCGAGAGAGAAGTATTTTATCTCCGTGAAATTCGGGGTGCTTTTCGCGCCTGACGGTGGGATTTACGGCCTCGATGTCAGCCCGTTCCACATTAAGGCGCAACTCACATACTCGCTACGTCGTTTGGGACTTGATTACGTTGACTTGTACCAGCCATCAAGAATGGACGCTAAAATTCCGGTTGAAGATATTATCGGCGAGCTTTCGGAACTGAAGAAGGCAGGTTATATCCGAAACATAGGAATGACTGAGATTGACGCTGAAACACTTAGGCGCGCCCACAAAGTCCACCCAATTCACACGGTCGAGATGGAATACTCGCTGATCGACAGGAGCATTGAGACGAGCATCATTCCGACTGCTGAGGAGCTGGGAATAAATGTACTCGTTTTCGGAGTGCAGGGTCATGGATTGCTGAACGACAGGACTCTTGAGGGCAAGGCATCGAGCGCAATGGTCTCGCCCGCGTTGTCGCCTGAGAACCTCCCGAAGAATCTTCCGCTTGTGAGGGCATTGAAAGCCATCGCTGAACGAAAGGGAGTATCACTCAGCCAGCTTATGACAGCATGGGCGTTGACGAAGCTGCCTAACGCAATGTGCCTCGCGGGTACGACGAGTCCCGAACACCTCAAGGACAACATTGACGCTCTCGGAATTGAGCTTACGGGCGCGGACATGAAGGAGATTGAGGCAACGGCGGCGGAACATAAGGTTTACGGTAACGAGATGAGAAGTCTTGTATTTTCGGACGGAAAGCCTTTCAGGGGCTAACGTAATATATTTTAGGAGGCAAAAAGCCATGAAGAAAGTATTAGCAGTATTGTTGTTCGTCGCGCTGGTGAGTTCGTCAGCGTTCGCGGCTGAAGGGGAAACGGTGAAGCTCCCTGACCCCGAAAAGTCCGGCGGAATACCCGTGATTGATGCCATTGCACAGCGTCAGAGCGTGGGTGATTTCGTCGACACAGAGCTGACGCTTCAAGAGATGTCGAACCTTCTCTGGGCGGCGGGCGGAATCAACAGGGACAACGGAAAGCTCACCTACGCCACAGCCTCGAACACTCAGGACATGGTGATATTCGCGTTCACGAAGTCGGGAGTATTCAGGTACAATCCTGACGGCCACAGCATCACGAAGGTTGCTGACGGGGATCATCGTGTATTGACGGGAGGGCAGCCGTTCGTCGCAAAAGCAGCGGTTGATTTGCTCTACATTCAGGACACGGAGAAATGGCCGGAAAGCAGGCGCGGAAATGCTGCTGTCGTTCTGAACTGCGGATTTGCACACGCCGGACTGTCGATGCAGAACGTCTATCTCTTCGCGGCTTCAAAGGGCTGGGGCGCAAGAACTCGCATGAACTTTGACCGTGAAGGCCTCACGAAATTGCTCGGTCTGACGGAAAGGTACAACTTCACGCTCATGCAGTGCGTAGGGCCTAAGCCGTAAGCAGAAATGAACGGGGAGACTGGCATTATTGCTGGTTTCCCCAAAATTTTTATGGAGGCAAAGAATGAAGGTACTTTCACTCACATTGATATTCGCACTCATTGCAGGAGCAGCGTTTGCAGGCGAGGAATTGAGGAACGTTAACGGCATAAACATATCGGTCATTGAAGAAGGAGAAGGCCCGGCGGTAATTCTCCTTCACGGCAAGGGCTACTCAAAGGAATACATGTCGAGCCTCTTCGACTACTACAAGGGGAAATATCACGTCTACAGCTACGACTCTCGCGGTCATGGAAAGACTGACAAGCCCGAAGCATTCACGCTTGAAGATAATGCTGACGATTTGGCGGGGCTGGTTGCGTCTTGCGGCCTAAGAAAGCCCGTAGTGATAGGCTTCTCGATGGGGAGCTACATCACATTGAAAGCCGCCGAGAAATACCCCGAATTGTTCTCGAAAATCGTGTTGATTGGCACTAGAGGACGAGGAGACACCTACCCGCCCGAAAGAATTTCAGAGGCCAAAGACAAGAACGATGCCGCAATAATCGGGTCGCTCATAAATTTCGACCTCATGACGGACATCAAGAAGGTAACGATTCCCGCGCTCGTCATTACCGGCGAGAACGACAAGACTAATCCCGTCCCAGAAGGGAAGAAGGTTGCCGACGCTCTGCCCGACGCAAGATTTCACGTCATACCCAACGCCGAACATGTTGCTTTCATGAAGGAGGAGGGATTGAGGGAGGTCTGCGCGCTGATTGATGATTTTCTCACAGTGAAGATGACGTACTCAGACCATGAGCCTCTGGGTAACATGCGGACACGATTCCTCAACGATGTATTCTTCACGGCGGTCGAAAGAGAATCACATGGCCGAGTGAAGATTACTCCCCACTGGAACGCGAAAATCTCAACGGGCTACGATGCGTTGAAGACATTGCGGGCAGGAAGCGCGGACATGGCCGTTATCGTCCCGGAATACTGCATGAAGGATCTGATGCTTCACCAGCTATTCAAGAGTTTCCCTGTAGGCCCATCAGGTCAGGAACAGGTCGAGTTCTTCCGAAGGGTCTACAATGAAGTCCCGGCACTCTCGAAGGAGCTTGAGGCTTGCGGCATTCACGCGGCGTTCATCGCAACAGGATACCCCGCCGGATTCTTCAGCGCAAAGACTTTGGCTGACATCAAGGACATCAAGGGTCAGAGATGGAGGAGCGCGAGTTTCTGGCACAAGGATTTCCTCGCAAGCGCAGGGGCTGAACCCGTAACAATGCCTTGGGGGCCGGGAGTTTCTGAGGCACTCAATGACGGGAGGCTTGACGGTCTGATCGTGAACATCGACAGCGGTTATGACATCAGCGCGCACAAACCAGCTCCCCACATACTGACATCGCCGAAATTGTGGCTCGGCCATGAGTACATCATCGCGGTGAACAAAACAGTCTGGGAGAGCCTAAGTGATGAGGACAAGGAGGCTTTTGCGAGGGCTGCGGAAAGTTCGTATTCAAAGCTCGGCAAGGTAATGGAGGATTCGTTTGCGTGGCAGGTTGAGACTTTGAGGGCTGACGGTGCAGACGTAAGGCTCATGACAGACGGTGAAGTCTCTTACTGGGAACGAGCGACGGATTACCAGACTGCTCAGGAAAAATGGATTAACGGACAGGACATTGACGGTATCGCTGATGTGCTGGAAGAAATACGGAGGTGCTTGGCGAAATGAGCAGGGCTTATGATTTCTTGGAGCAATGCGGTTTCTACTACCTTCTCACGATTGACGGCGATTACCCTTCAGGCAGGCCGATAAGCAGGATACTTGAGGAGGACGGTGTTATGTACTTCGGAACGAGGACAGAGAAAGCGTTTTACCGTCAGCTGATGGAGAACCCTAACATCGGGCTTCTCGGTTTCAGCAAAGGCCAGTGGATTCGCATTTACGGCAAGGCAAGCGAGATCCACGACAAGGGCATACGCGAGCGTTATCTCAGCCGTATACCGATGGAGATTGAGAGGTTCGGGACTTCTGAGAATCCATTGCTTGCAGTGTTCAAGATGGAGGTCGTGAGGGCAGAGCTTCACAGTCCGGGCGACAAGGTAGAAGACATTACGAAGGAGGACAAATGAAATGAGGAAATTAACCGCGTCAATATTACTGTCATTACTCGCTGTTACGGCGGCATTTGCTGGGGACAGTTCATACAGCGTCAAAGCAGGACTCTCGTTCAGCAAGCAGTGGGGGCTGTACATCGCGAACGTGATCGAGAAGGACGGCAAAGTCTCCAACATCATCATTGACCGCATTGCCAACGGAAAGAGCAGCAAGGAGCTTCACGACAATTACGGTATTAAGCCGGTCAGCACGCTCGGAAAAGACTGGTGGGAGCAGGTCGCCCATTATGAACGCTGGGTTGTTGAACACGGCCTCGAAGCTGTAAGCACGGACAAGAGCGGCCATGCGCTGAACCCCGATCTGCTTTCGGGCGCGACCATCAATGTTGCAGAGCTGTCAGATGCCGTAAGGAATGCTTTTGACGGCACGACAGGATCAGGAGGCTACACCGTCAAGACAGGCACGTCATACAGCAGCGTATGGGGACTCTATATCGCCAACGTTATACTCAAGGACGGGGAAATCACCAGCATACTCCTTGATCGTATAAGCCTTCAGGGTGAGGACAGCAAAGAGAAGTACGACAATTACGGCATTAAGCGCGTGAGTTCCATCAATAAAGACTGGTGGGAACAAGTCGCTTACTTTGAGGACTGGGTGATGAAGAACGGAATTGATGCCGTGAAATATGACAAGGACGGCCGCGCAGAGAATGTTGACCTGATTTCGGGAGCGACAATCGGGATTGATGACCTTACGATTGCCGTGAAAGATGCCCTGAGCAAGTAAGGAGCAGCCATGAAGCATAGAAAGATAATCCTGCTTCTTCTCACTGTTCTGCTGGGTGTGTCATCAGTATATGCCCAGCAGTTCAGGGCGGCGTTACCTTCACCGTTCACCAATGAATCGCCTGAGAGATTCGCTGAAGGCAAGACATGCACAGTCAGGAGCTTCACTAACCCTGTGAACTTCTCGTGCTACGTCCACGTCATTCACACGGAATCAGGAAACATAGTGATTGATCCAGGCTACTATGACGGAGACCTCAAGGACTATGTGAACTCAATCGGCGGTGTTGATACCATACTTCTCACGCACTGCCACGTTGACCACATAATCGGCCTTGATGCACTCAAGAAGGATTACCCAAGCGCGAAAGTCTACATACACACTCTTGACCGTGAAGGACTCTACGATGTGTACCCAAATTATTCGTTCGAGCGCATAATTTCTGAGCCGTTCGTCATCTCTAGCGACTCTCTGCCTCTGGACGCTGGAGATTATGAGTTCTCCGGGCAAAAGGTCAGAGTGATCCATTCTCCGGGACATTCACCGGGAAGCGCACTGTATTACTTCCCTGATGAGGGGCTTCTGTTCTTGGGAGACACTATAGCATTTCACAGGATACCGCGCTATGACCTCGCTAACAGCAACGTCCCCGCATTGATGGAGTCATTAACGCGGCTGAAGAATCTCAGCCTTCCTGAGAATACGACGGTACTTTTCGGACATGGCGAGCGCGTGAGTTATGGCGAAATGTTGAGTACATTTGACTGCTTCACGAAGACGCTAACTCTCAGCTTCAAGGCCAATGAAGGGGAAACTACAGATGTTGAGGACGCATATTTTGAGGGTGATACGCTGATGCTTCCTGCGGATCTGCCAGCAAAGATTCTCAACACCTCATACATTCCAGACAAAGACTCCGCAGTGATATACCTGCCGAATATGACGCGCCTCAAGGTCAGAGCCGGGGGAAAAAATCCTGACGCAGAGCTTGAGGGCTTCACGGTCAACATGACTTCACCGGCACAGCTCAAGGACGGGAAAATCTACCTGCCGGGAAAATTTCTGGAGCAAGTCTTCAAGGGCTTCATAGCTTGGGAACTTTCGGCAAAGTAAGGAGGAATGATCATAATGAGGAAAGTTTATGCGCTGGTGCTGATGGGCGTGATGTTTGCGTCAGAATGCTTCGGTGAGTTCCGTGAAGTCCAGTTCGGGAAATACTATCAGATTCCAGGCTCAGAGATGACTCCGATTCGCTGGCTGGTACTTGACGAAGATGCCGATTCATTGCTGCTCATCACGAAGGACTGCATTGACAGCTTACCCTACAACGAGACTCGCGCAAATATTTCATGGGAGACCTGCACGCTCAGGCAATGGCTCAATGGTGAATTTCTGCAAGCTGCATTCACTGCTCAAGAACAGGAGGCTGTTTCGCGCAACGTGTTCCTTCTGACTCTTGAAGATGCAGTAAAGTATATGCCCAGTGATTCGGAGCGCAAGTGTTCCCCGACGAGCTACGCCATGAGCAGGGGAGCATACACGAATGGTGAAGGGCTTTGCGCGTGGTGGACGAGTTCGCCGGCCAGGAGTCCGATGCAGGCAGCATACTTCAGCTCATACGGTACAGTTGGGAACAGGCCGCATTACGTTGACGAGACAATCATAGGGGTACGTCCTGCGGTTCGCGTGAAAAGGAACGCTTTTGACGGAGCTTGGGTGTTCTCCGTTAAGCCTGACTCTCGGAAAGCTCATGAGGTCGAGACGAGAATACAGCCTACTGTTGAGCAGAGTTCACCGTTTAATGTGAAGGAACTCCACGATTACTTTCTCACTGATTCACGCAAAGCACTAAGAGAGTTTGACATGAAGCGTCTGGCTGTCGAAGGAATTGTGCTGAGAAGCGGGCCTGATGGAGTATTTGGACAGCCAAGCATAGAGCTTACTGACAGAGCAGGAGGAAAGTGCTATGTTCTGTGCGTGTTCGGAAGTGCAAAAGAGTACAGCAAGGTCAAGAAAGGCGACAAGATAACCGTGCGAGGTAACTATCTTGTGATTCGTGAGGATTATGGAATAGTGCTGAAGCTGTGCGAGATAGTGGACTATTAAGGAGGAATAATGATGTCAGAACTCGAAGAATTGATGGTATTCAAACCGTCAAAGCAGTACAAAGCCGAATGTCCGCAGAAGATAGCATCGGGAAAATCCGTCCTCCCAAAAGGCTGGCAGTCAGAGGAAGGATTCATGCCGCTTCCATGTGAGATCGTCGTCGAGAAGGACGTTCGCGTGAAGATGAGGGACGGCGTTGAAATTTGCGTTGACGTATTCAGGCCGAAAACGGACGATAAAGTCCCCGTTCTGATCTCATGGAGTCCATACGGTAAGGACAACGGAACTCGCCCAAGCTACAAGAGCCTCTTCGCAATGATAGGAATACCAGACAGCAAACTCTCCGGGCTCCAGAAGTTCGAGGGAAGCGACCCCGCATATTGGTGCGCTCACGGTTACGCTGTATGCAACCCAGACTCACGCGGCATCACGAAATCCGGCGGTACAATCTACACAATCGGCTCACACGAAGCACAGGACGGCTACGACCTCATAGAGTGGCTCGCGGTTCAGGAGTGGTGCAACGGGAAAGTCGCCCTGAGCGGAACATCATATCTTGCGTTCTCTCAGTGGTTCATTGCCTCAGAACAGCCCCCTCACCTCGCGGCAATAAATCCCGAAGAAGGACTCAGTGATGCCTACAGGGACTTAATCAGCCGCGGAGGAATAACGGACGTAGGATTTGCGGCGCGCATTCAGTTTTCGCAGGCACATGAAGGAGACCCCGTTCAGTGGGAGGATCTTGCTGCCGAAGGACTGAAGTACCCGCTCTATGACAATGCTTTGTGGCGCGACAAGACCGCTCACCCCGAACGCATAACTTGCCCCGCCTACGTTGTCGCAAGCTACAGCAACACGCTTCACACGATGGGGACTTTCAGGGCATGGAGGGCGATCCCTGACGGCAAGAAGTGGATTCGCATTCACGACGGTCAAGAGTGGCCGGATTTCTACACAGCCGAACACATCGAGGACAGGCGAAAATTCTTCGACCACTTCCTGAAGGGCATCAATAACGGCTGGGAGGATATTCTGACAGTTAGGTACTCGCTTCATGATTTCGAGGGCGGTAACATCACGGGAATTATGGCTGAATCGTTCCCGCCTGCGGGCGTAACCTACGAGAAATTGTACCTTGACGGAATAACCCGGACGCTCAACGATAATCAGGGAGGCTCAGATTTCCCGGTGAAGTATGACGCTGAGGGTGTGATAACGCTTGCATCGTTCCTTTACACGGCGAACGAGAGGACAGAGATCGTAGGCTACCCGAAAGTGAAGCTGTGGCTTGAGGCAGAGGGCCATGATGACATGGACGTTTACATTTCCCTCTACAAGCTCGACAGGAACGGGAACATGCTACAGCAGTTCGTGATACCGAATCACTGTGCGCGAAATCACGATCTCACCGAGCGCGGAGGAAGTATTCTTCGTTACAGGGGAAGTACTGGAAGGCTCAGGGTTTCAATGAGGCATCTTGACGATGAGAAGTCAACGCCGGAGATTCCGTATCACAGCTTTGACCGCGTCGAAAAACTCAAGGAGGGCGAGATTGTCCCCGTTGAAATCGAGATGTACCCCACAGGGCTGATACTTTATCCCTGCGAACAGTTGAGGCTAGTTGTGAGTGCTACGGACGAAGCGGGGTCAATGATGCCGGGTACTTCTCCTGCAAAGCCAAACAACAAAGGGAAGCACGTCATACATTGCGGAGGGAGTTACGACTCGTATCTGCAATTACCGTTCAAGCGTTAATGTGAGAACTTGGGGGCTGAAACGAGTCAGCCTCCAAGAAACTACCGAAACATTCAATACGATTATCAATGTGCAAAAAAAATACCCTCAGCTTCTTCGCTGAAGGTATCTCGGAATCTCACTCTCTACTCTAAGATTGCTCCCTTGTCCGCTGACGTTACGAGCTTTGCATAGCGTGCCAAGTATCCCGTCTTAATCTTCGGCTCATTGGGAGTCCAGTTCTTACGGCGTTCGGCAAGTTCCTCGTCCGAAACTTTGAGGGTTATGCTGTAATTATTGATGTCGATCGCGATGATGTCTCCCTCGTGAACAAGCGCGATATTCCCGCCTGAAGCTGCTTCGGGTGATACATGGCCGATGCTTGCGCCCCTCGTTGCGCCCGAAAATCTACCGTCCGTAATCAGTGCAACGCTCGTATCGAGTCCCATTCCGCAGATTGCGCTCGTTGGGTTCAACATCTCACGCATTCCCGGCCCGCCCTTTGGCCCTTCATAGCGTATTACCACAACATCGCCCGGCTTTATTCCGCCCGCGTAAATCGTGGCTATTGCGTCGTCCTCGCTATCGAATACCCTCGCAGGCCCTTCGTGTTTCATCATCTCAGGTGCAACCGCTGAACGTTTCACAACACAGCCATCGGGTGCAAGGTTGCCTTTGAGTACGGCGATCCCTCCCGTTGAGGAATAAGGATTGCTCACGGGACGGATTATGTTGTTGTCGAGAATTTCAATCCCCGCGATATTTTCTGCGACCGTCTTCCCTGTCGCGGTCATAAGGTCTGTCTTAATGAGTCCGTTCTTGGCAAGCTCATTCATGACAGCGTAGACACCGCCCGCCCTGTCCAAGTCCTCCATGAAAGTATCGCCCGCTGGTGCAAGGTGGCAGAGATTCGGGGTATGCTCGCTGATTTCGTTTGCGTGTGAGAGGTCAATGGTTACGCCTGCTTCGTGAGCGATTGCTGGAAGGTGGAGCATCGTGTTCGTCGAGCAGCCAAGAGCCATATCGACAGCCTCAGCGTTGTTGAATGCCTCAGCGGTCATGATGTCGCGGGGACGTATATTCTTCTTGACAAGCTCCATGATCTTCATGCCCGTCAATTTTGCGAGCCTTATTCTCGCTGAGTAAGGTGCTGGAATTGTTCCGTTTCCGCGCAACGACATTCCTATTGCTTCGGTGAGACAGTTCATAGAGTTAGCCGTGTACATTCCAGAGCATGACCCGCATGAAGGACAGGCGTTCTCCGTGTAGTCATCAACCCCTGCTTCATCGAGTTTCCCGGCATGGTACGCACCCACAGCCTCGAACATGTGGCTCAAGCAGGTACGTCGACCGTCCTTTAGATGACCCGCGAGCATCGGCCCGCCCGCGCAGAATATCGCCGGAATGTTGAGCCTTGCCGCCGCCATTAGGAGGCCGGGAACGTTTTTGTCGCAGTTCGGAATCATTACGAGACCGTCAAACTGGTGGGCAATCGCCATAGCCTCAGTTGAATCCGCAACAAGGTCTCTTGATACGAGCGAGTATTTCATTCCGACATGACCCATAGCGATTCCATCGCAGACAGCAATAGCCGGGAACATCATCGGAGTACCGCCCGCCGCGTAAATTCCCTCTTTGACAGCCTGAGCTATCTTGTCGAGGTGCATATGTCCCGGAACGACCTCGCTGAATGAACTTACGACTCCGATTATAGGTCTTGAGATTTCCTCCTTAGTGAGACCGAGTGCGTACAAGAGGCTGACGTTAGGGGTACGTTCAACGCCTGCTTTGATGTTATCACTTCGACACTTCATCGAGGCTTGAACCGTCCTTCCACAACATTTGCTCGCGTAACTCCTTGCCGATCGTCTCCATAGGGTGCTTCGCCAACTGGTCGCGCTTTGAGTTGAAGAATGTACGTCCGTTCTTGTTCTCGGCAATCCATCTTCCGGCAAATGTACCGTCCTGAATGTCCTGAAGTACCTTCCTCATGTTGGCCTTGATTTCCTCATGAGGAAGAACGCGGGGCCCTGAGACGTATTCACCGAACTCTGCCGTGTCGGAGATTGAGTAGTTCATTGCCGCGACACCGCCCCTATTCACGAGGTCGATGATGAGCTTCATCTCGTGAATGCACTCAAAGTATGCGTTGACGGGGTCATATCCAGCCTCACAGAGTACCTCAAATCCGCATTGCATAAGGTCAACAACGCCTCCGCAAAGTACAGTCTGCTCGCCGAAGAGGTCAGTCTCGGTCTCCTGCTGCATTGTTGTCTCAAGGATGCCTGCTCTTGCGCCGCCGATTCCAGCGATGTAGGCAAGTGCTGTGTCGAGGCACTTTCCAGAAGCGTCCTGTTCAACCGCAACGAGGCAAGGAACGCCCTTTCCCGCAACGTACTGACTTCGCACAGTGTGGCCCGGCCCTTTTGGAGCGGCCATGAATACATCGACACCTTTCGGGGCGACTATCTGCTTGTAGCGAATGTTGAAGCCGTGCGCGAACGCTATGGTCTTTCCCTCAGTGAGATAGGGGAGCATTTCGGACTTGTACATGTCAGCCTGCTTCTCGTCGTTAATGAGTATCATGATGATGTCGGCGGCCTTTGTTGCTTCGCTGACCGTCATTACTGTGAAACCGTCCTTTTCCGCAACCGGCCATGACTTACCGCCCTTGTAGAGTCCGACGATTACATCACAGCCTGAGTCTCTGAGGTTCATTGCGTGAGCGTGTCCCTGTGAACCGTAGCCAATGATAGCAATCTTTCTTCCTGTGAGCTTGTTGAGGTCGCAGTCTTTCTCGTAGTAAACACGTGCCATAAGAAAATTCTCCCTTGCGTTTGAAAATTTTTATAATTTTATCACGGGGGTAAATATGAAAAACTGATTACGAAATCGCGGTCGGTTGCTGCTTTTCCAAGTGTAAGGGGGGTTTTTATGATGGGGCGGGGAAATTTTTTTGTGTATTATTTGTGTATTAAAAGTTGACACCAAAAACAAGAGGTGTGTTATAATTATTTTGCATAACAATACACAACACATCTCCTCTTCTTTTGTGGTGTGTATTATATCATAATGCGGGGGAGATGTTTATGTGTTATATGGCTTTCAACGGCAACACAAATTTTGATTGGAGGGTTTAACCATGAAGAAGTATGCGGTAATGGTGCTGGCTGTAATATTGGCCGGGATAAGCTCTTGCGCTTGGGGTGCTGGAGAATTGACAGTAGAAATTCAGCAACGTGATGCGTACTATGTTGGTGAGGAGCTGCTGGCAATAATCCGTTGGGATGAACTTGAAGGTGAAGTTAATTATAAATTCACGCATGAAGGAACAATACCCCAAGGCTGTGAATTTACGCATAACGCGAAAGAGCCATATACGCTACTCGTTGGGACGCCAGAAGCTGAAGGAACTTACCTTTTCACTGTGAATGTTGATGCTCTTATAGCTCAATATGATAGTAGGGGGCAAATTAGCTTTGCTAAGTATTCTGGCACTGCGGAATTTACGATGAAAGTTCTGCATGCGAGAAATGGCAATCAAGGCGACAATACTGGCAACAACACAGGAGATAACACCGGGGGTAACACCGGCAACAATACCAACGGCAATACGGGCGGAGACACAGGAGGTAATACCAACAACAATAACGGTAACATAAGCTTTGAGGACTGGCTCAAGCGAAACGGCAATACCTACAACAACAACACAGGCGGTAATACCGACAACAATAACGGTGTCTCAAGCTCAGGCGGAGGAGGCGGAGGCTGTAACTCAGGACTCGCAGTTCTCGCACTCGCGCTCACAGCCCTAATCACTCTCAGAAAATCAAGAAGCTAATCACGCAGACAAATTCCCCTTCCACAAAATGGAGGGGGTAATTTTTTTCGGGATTGTGATATATTTTCCCCGTAAAAATTTCATGCAAAGGATTTTTCTCATGATAGCAATCGTAAATTACGGCGTTGGAAATCTATTCTCGCTCGAAAGTTCGTTCAACGCCATCGGCCATAAGGTACTCGTAACCTCCTCGCCTTCCGATTTGAAAGATGCCGAGCGGATAATCCTCCCCGGTGTCGGAGCATTTGGGGACGCTACGGAAAAACTTTTCGCTTCAGGACTCGCAGAGCCTTTGATTGACGAGGCAAAAAACGGCAAGCCAATTCTCGGAATATGTCTAGGTATGCAGTTGCTTTTCACAAAAAGCTACGAGTTCGGCGAATTTGACGGCCTCAACCTCATTCCCGGCACAGTCAGGCCAATCCGTGAAGTTATCCCCAATGACCTCAAGATTCCGCAAATGGGCTGGAACTCCCTGACCTTCACGAATCCTTCAGCAATATATTCGAGGACACCCGAAAATTCCTACGTCTACTTCGTTCACTCATACTCTGCGTTCTGCGATGAACGTTACATAACTGCGACGACAGATTACGGCGCGCCACTCACGGCCTCAGTTCAGAACGGAAACATCTACGGCGTTCAGTATCACCCGGAGAAAAGCGGGAATGTCGGCCTTGATATTCTTCGTGCATTCTGTGAGGTGGGGGCATGATTATTCTTCCGGCAATAGATCTCTTTCACGGTCAGGCGGTAAGGCTTCTCAGAGGCGACTATAACGCTATGACAGTCTATGACCCCGAACCAGTGAACACGGCGATGAAGTTCCGTGATGAGGGTGCGGAATGGGTGCATATCGTTGACCTTGAGGGCGCGAAATCCGGCGAGGCCGTCAACCTCTCAACAATCATGAAGATACGCGAGTCTTGCGGGCTGAAATGCGAGGTCGGCGGAGGTATCAGGGACATGTCCGCAATCGAACGCTATATTGACGCGGGGATTGACCGTGTTATTCTTGGGACTTCGGCAACTCGTGAGGGATTTGCTCGTGAGGCTGTCAAAAATTTTGGAGACAAAATCGCGGTTGGTGTTGACATTCGCGGTGGGAAAGTCGCGGTTAAAGGCTGGCTTGAAGATTCGGGGATTGATGCGCTGACTTTCTGCCGGAAAATGCAGGACGACGGCGTTCAAACCCTAATCACTACAGACATATCACGCGACGGCGCAATGTCAGGCACTAACACAGGGCTTTACGCAGAACTTTCACGAACTCTCAGCGTGAACATCATAGCTTCCGGCGGAGTAAGCACACTTGATGATGTGAAGACTCTCGCGGGGCTTGGACTTTACGGGGCTATAATCGGTAAGGCATATTACACGGGCGCAGTGAAAATTTCAGAAGCAATCGAGGCGGCAAAATCATGATAACAAAAAGAATAATCCCATGCCTTGACGTTAAGGACGGGCGTGTCGTAAAAGGCGTGAACTTTCAGGGGCTTAACGATGTAAATTCACCCGTTGAGCTTGCAAAATTCTACTCCGACAACGGGGCCGATGAGCTAGTATTCTACGACATAACGGCATCTTCTGACGGTCGAAAAATCTTCACGGACATTCTTCGTGAGACTGCAAGGAACGTATTTATTCCCCTCACAGTAGGCGGAGGAATTTCGGCAGTATCGGACTTCGAGCGCGTACTCTCATGCGGTGCGGACAAGGTTAGCGTGAACACGGGCGCAATCCGTAACCCCTCGCTAATACCAGAGGCTGCGAAACTTTACGGCTCACAGTGCGTTGTGATTTCGGCTGACGTTAAGAGGGTCGGCGGACAATTTCACGTCTTCGCACGAGGCGGAAGAGATGACACAGGAATTGAGGCTGTCGGCTGGATTAAGCGTTGTGTTGACGCTGGGGCGGGCGAGGTTGTACTAAACTCTATCGACACTGACGGAGTGAAGAAGGGCTTTGATATTGAGATGCTTAAAGCTGTCTGCGATGCCGTGAGCGTCCCTGTTATTGCGTCGGGCGGGGCGGGAAAAATTGAGGATTTCGTTGAACTTTTCCGTGAAGTCCCAAAAGCTGACGCGGGATTGGCGGCCTCGATATTCCATTTCGGCGAGGTTGCAATCGGAGACCTTAAAGTAAGAATGAATGACGAAAATATACCTGTGAGGCTGTGAAAGATGATTAACATTGACGAACTGAAGTTTAACGCTGACGGACTTATCCCCGCGATCGTTGTTGACGACGATTCGGGCGATGTCCTTATGATGGCGTACATGAACCGTGAGAGCCTGAATATCTCGATGGAAAAGAAGCTGACGTGTTTCTGGAGCCGTTCGAGGAGAGAGCTTTGGCTGAAGGGTGAGACTAGCGGGAACTATCAGCATATCCGCGAGATTGTGGCTGACTGCGACCGTGATACATTGTTGGTCTACGTGAAACCTGATGGGCCAGCGTGCCACTTGGGGAATGAGTCATGCTTTGTTGATGACGTTATGCCGCGAGAAGGAAAGGCTCACGAGAAGTTCACGATCTGCGGGCTGATGGAACTCATCAAAGGAAGGAAGAATGAGAGGGTCGAGGGATCGTACACGTCATATCTTTTCGACAAGGGGCTCGACAAGATACTCAAGAAGATAGGCGAGGAAAGCTCGGAGGTCATAATCGCCGCGAAGAATGACCGAAAGGAGGCCGTCTACGAAATTTCCGACCTCATTTATCACATGCTGGTATTGATGGCGGAGATGGACATTGACATAAAGGACATCATCAAGGAGTTAGCCTCGCGCCACGTTATCGACAAGAAAGTAAAGCAGGAAAAGATGACCTCATGATACGCTCGGATTTTCACGTTCACACTTGCTATTGCGACGGTAAAGATTCTCCCGGCGACATCGTGAAGGGAGCAATACGTCTCGGAATGAAACGGCTCGGATTTTCGGGGCATTCATACACGGCGTTCGACACGGGGTATTGCATGAGCCTTGACGGAATACAACGATACAAAGACGAGATTGACAGCCTCAAAGAAGAATACAGCGGTCAAATTGAGATACTCTGCGGGATTGAGCGGGATTACTATTCCGACATTGAGACTGAGGGCTTCGACTACGTTATAGGCTCTGTGCATTATGTTAATGTTGACGGTGAATTTTTGCCCATTGACGAATCGCCTGAAGCCTTCGCGGAATTGATACACCGCTGCAATGATGACCCTTACGACATGGCCGAAAGGTATTATGCTCTTGTTGCTGACGTTGTGAACAAAACCAATGCTGACATAATCGGGCATTTCGACCTGATCACGAAATTCAACGAGGGCGGGAAGTTCTTTGACGAGGATAATCCGCGCTATGTTTCGGCCTGCAATGACGCTCTCGACGCTCTCCTCAAAACTGGAAAGCCATTCGAGATTAACACGGGCGCAATTTCGCGGGGCTGGCGGAAAACTCCCTACCCGTCAGAGAGAATCCTCAGCTATATAGCCTCGCACGGTGGAAGCGTGATACTCTCCAGTGACTCACACGAAAGGTCAACCCTGATGTACAAGTTCGCGGAATGTGAGGAGCTTGCGCGGAAGTTCGGTCTAAGGTTGACAGAACTATGATTTACTTCATCGGTGCTGGGCCGGGAGCAGTCGACCTAATCACTGTCAGAGGTGCGGAAATCCTAAGGAGTGCCGGAAGAATCATCTATGCCGGCTCGCTGGTCAACCCTGAAATTCTGAGTGCATATGCGCGTGATGGGTGCGAGATTTTCGACAGCTCATCAATGACGCTAGAGGAGATTACAGGGCTTCTCGTTGAGGGACAAGAGTCTGGTATCGTAACTGTGAGGCTGCATTCGGGCGACCCTGCAATTTTCGGGGCTGTCCGCGAACAGATGAACATTCTGCGCGAAAAGGGTATCCCGTTCGAGGTCGTTCCGGGCGTAAGCTCACTATTTGCGGCATCGTCGGCACTCAAAACCGAGTACATGATAGCGGGCGGAACTCAGACGCTAATCGTAACGCGGGCTGAAGGACGCACCCCAGTCCCGGAAAGTGAGGGCGTGAAGTCGCTTGCATCACACGGCGCATCAATCGCGGTGTTTCTTTCGGCGGGAATGTGCGAGGCTGTATGCTCAGAACTTATTGCGGGCGGATATGACGATGATACTCCGGCGGCTCTGGTTTACCGCGCATCATGGCCGGACGAGATTGTTATTCGCGGGACACTTTCGACTCTTCCCGAACTTTCACATGGAATCACGAAGACGGCGATAATTCTTGCCGGAGACTTTCTGAGTGACATTGACGCAAAATCGAGGCTCTACGACAAAAATTTCAGCCATGAATACCGTGATAGCAGCATTCACTGAAAGAGGCGTTGAACTTGCGCTTAGGATAGCGGGATTTTTGGGCGGGGAAGTTTTTGCGCCTGAGAGAATTTCGCGAGAGGGTGTGAGGGCTATTGATGGCTCACTGACTGAATGGATGGGGGAAATTTTCCGGCAGTCGGGGGCTATTGTGTTCGTTGGAGCTTGCGGGATTGCCGTGCGCGCGATTGCTCCACATGTAAGGGACAAGATGAGCGACCCTGCTGTGATTGTTGCTGACGAAGCGGGGAAGTTCGTGATCCCCATACTTTCCGGCCATGTTGGCGGTGCGAATGAAATCGCGCGGAAAATTGCGGGCTTCCTTCATGCTGTCCCAGTAATAACTACGGCTACGGACGTGAATAACCTTCCTGCTGTTGACGAATGGGCGGTGAAGAATGATTGTGTCATCGAAAATCCCAGTACCATCAAGAACGTATCAGGGGCATTGCTTGGGGGTCATGCTGTCGGTGTTGCTGTAACATCTGAGAATGTCCCGACACCTTTTCCCGTAACTCTGATGCTGAGGCCGAGAGTGCTAGTGCTTGGTGCGGGTTGCAATCGCGGAGTTGAACCATCGAAATTTGAGCGTTCGGCAATAGATTTCCTTAACGGCGCGGGAGTAAGCGTCCTGAGTTTGAAGGCTCTCGCCACGATTGACATCAAGAAGGACGAACCGGCCATGAAGATTTTTGCAGAACGCCATAACATTCCGCTTGTTACATTCAGTGCGGAGGAACTTCAGGCATTGAAGGGGGAGTTTTCGTCTTCTGAGACTGTGAGGAAGTTCACGGGGACTGACAACGTATGCGAGAGGGCTTGTGTTCTCTGCGCGGGCGAGGGTGCTGTTCTCATGAGGAGCAAGTGCATTTATGACGGAATGACTTTTGCGCTCGCTCGAATGTAACGCCACAAGAAATCCCTGCATTCTTCTGCGTAATCTATGTTGATACGTTTGGAAGTTGCGACAGGAAAATCATATCCCTCGTCAGCAATATAGATCTCATTCCCGCAGAGGTCAGCCCCGTAATGCTCACGAGTTATTCCCATAGCCTGACATAATTTTCCTGGCCCGTCGCAGAGATTTTTAACCCGTGAAGTTCCCCGCCTGGCCGTCATAATGTCGATACCCTCAATGGGTTCAAGCGCACGTATAAGGACTGCTTCAGGTTTCCCCACGACGCTCGCGGTAACGTTGAAGCAGCAGTGCATTCCGTAAATGAGGTAGACATACGCGAGTCCTCCCTCGTGGAACATGATCTCGGTTCTTGCTGTCCTCCTTCCATTGTAACTGTGAGCGGCTTTGTCCTCAGGGCCTCTGTATGCCTCAGCCTCGATGATTATTCCTGATGTCCTACCCTCGCAAGAGTCGTGGACAAGGACCTTCCCGATTAGTTCATAGGCAAGCGTGCAGGCGTCTCGTTCGTAAAATGAGCGTTCTAATTTAATCATGGCCGATAGTATGTGCTAATATTGACGAAATTTCAAGGAGGCTGATTATTATGAGATTTGCGGTACGTTCCGAGACCGGTTACAAGCGAACCAACAATGAGGATAACTTTTTCTGCAACGGAATTTACATGACTCCATCAGAATGTGACAGGCCGTTTTTCTTGAGCGGTTTTGCTGAAGTTCCATGTATTTTTGCAGTCTTTGACGGAATGGGCGGTCATGATTGCGGGGAACTTGCGTCGCTCATGGCTGTTGAAACTCTCGCTGAACATGCCGGGAAAATTCGTGAAGGTTCATGCGATGAGGTTGACGCTTTCGTGAAAGATGCTGACAGAAAGCTGCTGGCTCTCATGGACGATCGAGGCATAAGGACGGGTACGACGTGCGCGATGTGCGTGTTCGGGAAAAATTTCTTCACCGCCTATAATCTGGGAGACTCTCGAATATACAGCGTAAAGAATGGATTCCTAACGCGAATTAATGACGACCACACCGTAGCCGAAGAGATGGTACGAGCAGGCCGTCTCAATCCCAAATATGCTGACGACTCAAGGTACAGCAATATTCTCACTCGCTTCATAGGAATGAAAGAGGATGAATTAGCCTCGAAACCCGATGTTTACGCGCTCTTGGATTATGAGGAAAACAAGAGGGTTCTATTATGCACTGACGGTCTCAACAAGATGCTCAAGCACAAAGAGATGAACGAGATCATGAAGAGTGCAGAGACCGTTGATGATGCTGTGAACGGCCTTGTCGACGCGGCATTGAATCGCGGCGGAAAGGACAACGTAACATGTATAGTGATAGAGTGGCAGTGAGGGACATAAGCACAAAATCGATCCTCACGAAATCGAACCTTCCAGTTGCAGCGTACTCAGCGAATCCGTATACAGGCTGTGAGCATTCCTGCATGTACTGCTATGCGTCATTCATGAAGAGATTCACGAACCACCCTGAAGAATGGGGGAGCTTTGTTGATGTCAAGACATGGCCGGCGGTTCGTAATCCTGAGAAATATTCCGGGCTTGAGATTTTCATCGGCTCGGTAACAGATCCGTATCAGCCGCTGGAGGAGAAATACTGTCGGACTCGCAGGCTTCTTGAGGAGCTTCAGGGGCATAATGTGAGGATAAGCATTGCAACGAAATCTGACTTGGTACTTCGTGATATAGACATCATAAAGACATTTTCCAACGCCAGGGTCTCATGGAGCATAAACACATTGGACGAGTCATTCCGTTCTGAGATGGACAAAGCCGTGAGCATTGAGCGGAGATTGTCGGCAATGAGGGAGTTTCACGCTGCAGGGGTACGCACAACATGTTTCATCTCGCCGATATTTCCGGGAATTACGGACGTTCCCGCAATAATTGACCGTGCAAAGAATCAGTGCAATCTTGTGTGGCTTGAGAACTTAAACTTGCGGGGGAATTACCGTGCTGTGATAATGAACTGGATTCGTGAGAAGCACCCTGAACTTTTTGGACTGTATAGCGAAATCTACAACGCCAAGATTTTATCTTACTGGTACGAACTTGATGAGATGATGAGGGATTACTGCGTCAGAAATGGCCTGCCCTATGTCCGCAATGATGACAGCATGGAGAGGCCGTTTGATGCACCGCCTGTTGTAGTAAATTATTTCTTCCACTCGGAAATTGTGATGCACAAAAAAAGCGGCCAGTGAAAGAAAATCTCATTGACCGCCGGAAATCTCTAGTGAAGGAAATCCAGAAGGCTCGGCTGAATCAACCGCGAAATCACCGCCAGGTTCGCCTGATACATGTAATCCGCAATCATGAGCTGTGAAATTGCGTCGGCCGGGTCAATCTTCGCAACATCGTCGTACTGCTCATCCATTATGGCATTCTCCGCAATAAGACGTTCATTGTTGTAGTTGTAGCGTGCCTGTAACGCCCCGTTCTCGGCCATGACTGAGAGAATGTTGCTGATGAAGTTGTCGATTCTCGGGAGCATCTTGTCAGCGATGTCATCACGATTCCCGGCTTCGACCGCCGCGATTATGTCGTTGATTACCCCGAAGCCGTTCTGCTTCATTGTGTTTGCGCCGCTCCTGATTGTTGCGTTCTGCGCGTGTATTCCGTCATCGTAGAAGCCGCCGTCAATTCCGCGAGTCGTTGCGCTGCCCTCAAGGTTGTAGCCTCCGCGATAGTAGCTCCTTGTGGAAGTGCCAGTGCCGAGAAAGTCCGAAGTTTTCCCTGAAAGGTACGAGATTTCAGCACTCAGAGTATTTCCTGATTTATCCTTGAACGATATAGTCCCCGCGTCTTCATCTGCCTCTGCTGTAACGCCTGTGTTCTTGAAGGCCGCAATGACTGCATCTTTTCTGCTGTCTGCATCTGTAGCTCCTGACAGATCAACAGTGTATCTTTTCCCAGCAACATCTATTATCGCTGACGGAGCAGTAAAATTCCTATAGTCGAGAGGGTAACTGCTATCTTTCTTCTCCATGAACTCAGCCTTAACCGAGTACCCTCTAGGCGACCACATCATGAACTCTCCGTCCCTATTGATTTCCGCCTGAACATCGTAGTCCTGCATTCTCGCGTTCACGAACTTCACAATGTCGTCGGCCATTATCTTGTCATCAGCCGTAACGTCCCTCAATGCCGTTAGGTCTATCGTGTGCGTGTAACCCGCAACTGTGATATTCAGCGCATCAGCGGGGAAGCTCTGAGCGTTTATGTCCCAAATGAATTGCGTATCGTCGAGAAGCCCCTCGCCTGTTCCGTCCTCGTTAATCCGTCCCTGAACACCTGTGGACAGACCGAGTGCGTCCTCCGCGATATGACCCTTAACGTCGAGGACATTAACCGCCGAGCCGTCAACGCTTGAGATTGAGATTATCGGGTAGTCGCCTGAATTTCTCATTGCTGCCTGACCCATGTGCGTATCGTAGTAGTTGATGTATAGCCAGTCGCCTGCCTGAGTGCGTAACCTGTCCATAACGTCTTTCACCGTATCCGTCTTGCTAACGTCGATTTCAACGCTATGTGAGAGGTTAGAGAATCTTATCGTCCCATCGCGGAAAGCCTGTCCGTATACCTGCTCGAAAGTCCCTGCGCCCGTCAACCTGCTGTCCTTCATCGGGATTTTCGTCTGCTGAAGGTTCGATGTTACACCGCCGTGAATGCCCATCTGTGCGGCAAGTCCTCCCGAATAGTCGTTCCATTCAGGGTCATCAAACGGCATATCAACAACAGTGAAAGCCTCTCCCGAAAGGAAGTATATCGAGCATGATTCGGGTATCTCCATTCCGTCAGAGTCAACGTGACGGACGAAGCCCATAATATTTTCGCCCTCGATTTCGTTCACCTGTTCGACGATAGACTCCATCACGAGCGAGCGGTCAACAAAGCCCGTATTCTTGTCTATAACGTCAGCCCTCTTTATGTTGACATCGTAGTACATTCCGCAGTTCATCTGGACGCGCATTGGAACGCCCACGTTGTCATCGACGCAAGGAGCTGAGGGGAAGTTCACGCACTTCATGCCACGTCCAGCATAGCCTGTCTTCTCGTTGTAACCGTCAGTTCTCAAGGCTGTTGAAAGTCCCAGCCTGTCCGCGTAATGATTCTCGTTCATGTCGAGGAATATAACCTGTTCGCCGTTGAAGCCTCTCATTACGAGCCTCTGAGTTTTCTCCTCGCCGTCAAGAGTTCCGAGTCCTGCGTCGTCTTTAACGTCCTCGCTCAGTGTTACTTCAAGCCACCCCGCACCAGCATTCTGAAGCCTTGATGCTAACTCCTCAAGCCCATAATTCCCCTCATTTAGCTTTATGTCAACGGTGTGGCCTCCGCTCATTACACGCCAATGCAACTGCTCGCCCGCCTCAACCGTAAGAACGTCATTGACACCGAACTCGCGCGACTTCATGGCCGTCTCCATTCCTAGAACGTCGAAAACGTCCATGTGGCTTTGGTCGAGTTTACGTGTCTCACTCTTTGCTATAAGCGTATCCTCGTTCTCTTTTAGCTCGAACATGGCTTTTGCGTTACCATCTGCCTTAATAGTTAGCGAGGGGTAATGCAGAGCCTCTTTAGCTTCGTCAATCCTTAGGCGGTCTTCGGGAAGGTCTCCGATTCTTTGTGCGGTGATTACGATTTTCTTTCCGTCAGACGAAGTTCGCGCGAAGACTCCGTTAATGCTGTTGATTTTCTCTGCTACAGATTCTACTGTATCGGTGTCTGTGATTCTGACTATGCCGTCTTTGATGAGTTCGTCATCTGACTTCTTTGCGATTTCGTCATCAGTGAGTGTTGAAGTCGATGAGCTTCCGACCGCTATCCTGAGCAATGATGTCTCACCTGCGGCGGGCTTCCAGTCAACCGTAGTCATATCAATCGTTGAAGTCTCGGCCTCCATAGGCATGTAATCAGTGTCCGGCCACCCCGTAATTCCAATCTTCTCGCCCGTGTTGCTCTTGAAGAAAAGCTGCTGTGTCCTTGATTCTTCGTCCCTCTCAATGTAAGCTTGAACTAACATATCCGCGCCCTGATCTTCGAGCGAGCTGTTCACGATGTCGGCAAGGTCTTGAAGGCTGATCCCTGTGAGTTCGCCGGGGTCTCTGTAACCGTCAGCGTCGGAGTAATTCACGAGCTTCGTACTGTCGCCCCTGTACTTGTTGGTCTTGTTGTAGTCGGAGTCCTTCCAGTCTTCGGGAATGAATACGGACAGCGTCCTGTTTCCGACGGTGATTTGAACTTTCTCCTCACGTCCCTGCCACGTCCAATCGAGACCGACTTTGTGGGAGCATATGAAGTATGAGTCCTCATTCTCCGGAACAATATCGCTCCCCGCAAACGAAATGTCTCCAAGAAGGCTCTCACTCACTGCGTATTTAATCCTGTCGTCATTACCCTGATATACGATGCTTCCGTCGGGCATTTCAACAAAAGGCTTAGTGCTTGTGTCAGTTCCGCCGAAAAGATACTGCCCCGCTACTTTTGTGTTGAGGTTGTCCATCATGATTCTCTTGTTGGCCTCAATCTGCGCGGTAATGTCCTTCAGCTGGTCATTGCTTAATGCTCCGTCTCCTGCCTGAATAACGAGACTTCTTATTGACTGAACGGCATCAAGTACGTTGTTCAGAGCAGAATCCGCGTAACGAAGCATCGTTATTCCGTTTGTCGTGTTAGTCTGATACTTGTCGTTAGCGTTTAATGCTGACTGCAACGCTAGAGACCTCGATATCGCGGAAGGGTTGTCGGAAAGTTTAGTGTATTTGTTCCCGGTTGCTATCTGCTTCTGAAGGTCTTGAATATTCCGCTGGCTCTGGGATAGGGAGTTCATCAAGCTCCCATACATTGTTGATGTCGTCAATCGGCTGTACATGTTAATTTCTCCTTCTAATGTTAAAAAAATTCCCTCCCGCTTCCTTCTGGGAGGGTGTTAATCGTGGGCGGGTCCTGCTAAGTTTATCGGCCGACGAGACCCATTCCGTTAATTATCGTGTTCAGCATCTCGTCCATCGTCGTAATATATCTCGACATTGCACCGAATGCCCTGTTGAGTATAACGATGTCCATGAGTTCCTCGTCGAGATTTACGCCTGAACATGCCTGACGCTGTGAGTCAATCTGGTCTGAAACTGTGGCTTCGGTTGTGTACATGAGCTTTGCGTGCCCTGCCTCCGTTCCAATCTGTGAGAGCATTGCGTCATAAATCCCGTTGATTGTCATGGTCTTCCCCTCAAGAACCTTCGCGAAATTAAGGTTGACCATTCTCGAAGCGTTAGTTCCGTCGCCTGAGCCTCCGCTTACTCCTGAGACTGCACGGCCGTTTTCGTCCCTCTTTCCCAGAGCCGCACCAATCAATGAAGGATCTTGAGCAACGCGGTCTGTAACACCGAGTTTTTCCGACGCGCCTGCCTTGAACGCGAGAGTTTTGAAGAACGCTACACCTGTTGTGTTCACGTCAGAAGCGACACCGTAGCCCGAATACTGCAATGCGTTGAAAGTTTTTGCCAGACCGTAAGCCATTTCGTCAAGCTCGGATTTAAGGTTGGGGATCATCTCGTCCCTTGCTTCCTCAAGGCCTTTAATGCTTCCGTCCTTTATATGATGGAGGACTCTTATCGTTGTCGTTCCTGTACTCTTCAGGTTGAGCCACATTCCCGGATTTACTTCGGTAAGCTCGGTTGCCTTGTACCTGTTGCGGATGTCGCCTGTCTCAGCGGGAATTCTTCGGGCCATATTGAACTTGTTGTCGCTTGAAAGGTAATGTACACCGTTGAGGCTGAATGAGGCATCATTGGACACGCCGGACTCAGGAATGTACGCAACTTCCCTGAAGCTGTATTTGAAGTCTTCGTCATCAGTGTCCAAAGTAATACGCTGATTTCTGGTGAGGCCAAGCCTTCGGAGTACCTGCATATTTCCGTCCTCAGCACCCATGAGAGTGATTCTCTGGGCTTCTCCTGCGACGTTCGCCGAGATTTCAAGATAGCCGTTATCGGTCGAGGCATGTACCCATTGTTCCGGTTCTGTGAGGCCAAATTCTTCCTGATACTTCTCGTTGATCTTGTTGCGTATCGTTATGAGGCTGTCTGAGTTTTCAACATCAATCGTTATAACGGGGCTTTTGTTGACCATTCCCATAGTCTCGGCCAAATTTCCCTCAATGTCCGAAATCGAGATGAGGTGGCTGTCCTTCGACTCAACGTAGAACTGAGTATATGTGTTTGTTGATGATCTTCCTGCGGTTACACGCATTCCAGAGAGTGCGGGGTTGTCTGAGGCTGCGGACTTGTTGAATGTTGTTGACAGGAAATCGGTCAATGCTTTAACGGTGAGTGTCTCTCCTGCTGTTGCGCTTGTGCCTAAATCCGAGCTGAGTACCCATTTATTTGTCGATGCGTTCCAAGTTGCTGAAATGTCAACCTGGTCTCCCGAAACTCCAACCCTAAACGTGTGCTTACGTATTGCGTTCTCGTCATCGCTTCGTACTGCTGTGAGAATCTCGCCTTCTTCGAGACTTTTTCCTGGGTTTGCGCCGAAGTTCTTTGAGGTTACGCGAGTTCCCTGAGTGCCTACCTGAATTCTGAATGAGCCTGAAATGTTGAGAGGGTCATCGAGACTCGCGGGTTCTGTACGCATATTTACGTCGGTGAGTTCGCGTTTTGCCTCAGTGAGTGCGCCGAGCATTCCGCTGTAATCGGTGATTTCAACGGGGGAGTTTTCCGCAGTTGCCTTGAAGATCAGCGAAATTCCATCAACATTTGCTGTAAGCCCCACATTCATGCTCCCAGCCTTTCTGTTAATGAAGTCCGAAAGGTTATCGGTCGTAAGGTCGCCTGTTATTGTCTCAGACACGACGTTTCCGCTTCCGTCTTTCTCTGCAACGCCGTCTTTCTCTGCTCTGAGCTTCCAGCCTGCACCGTCTTTGTCGATTTTCACCGTGAGGACACTGGGTTTCTCGTCAGCATCGAGAACTCTGAATTGAAGTTTGTACGGTATATCCGCGCTGTTTTCGTTGAGGATTACTTTGTCCGCAAATTCCGAAGTCTTAACCGCGTAAGTCTCCAAGCAGTGGGCATTACCGCCGCCAATCGTCCATTCAACACCGTTAGCGATTCTATCAACCGAGAGCTGATACGAACCTTCCGCGCCCGTAGCAAGAGCCTCAGCAATGTTCGGATTCTCAACGATGTCGAACTCGTTTTCCGCAACCTGAACATCGTAATACACCTGATTGTCCCACATGAAAGCATGAGCCTTCAATTCTCGGACTTTGCTCCCCTGAACGAGAACTTTCCCGTTCACTGAGAGGAAAAACTCGCCCTTCACACCGTCGTACTCCTTAGGCTCATTGTAGGATATGTCCATCATTTTCGAGAGCTTGTCGATGAGAACGTCGCGTGAATCACGGAGGTCATTGGCGTTCTGGTTGAGTGCTTCGGCCTCGTATATCTCCCTGTTCAGTGCGGCTATATCGTAAAGCATTGAGTTAGCTTCATCAACTGACTGCTTAATCTCCATATTTATGCTCTCGTTATAAGTGTTGAAACAGTCTATGAGGTTGTCCAGCATTAAGCCTATAGAGTTTGCTGAAGTAACCAGAGCCTGACGTGTTGAAGTATCTTCGGGCTTCTCCTGCAAAGTCTGCAAGTCCGTGAAAAACGTATCCATTGCCGCACGTATTCCTGAAGAATTAGGCTCTGAAATATAATTCTGTATAGAATCGTAAAGATCGTTAATCTTTTCCCAATATCCTAATGTTGACTGGGTATCGCGGAACTGGAAATCCAAAAATTCATCACGTATCCTCTCGATACTGGTGATAGTCATTCCGTTTCCAACCTGTCCGACACCGTAAATATTCTCAGGCGTTACAGTCGCATAATTTACACGCTGGCGGGAATATCCCTCCGTGTTCATGTTGGAGATATTATGGCCGACTGTCTGCATACCGAGCCTGAAAGCATTAAGCGCGCTCCTGCCTAATTCAAGTCCTCCGAATGTACTGCTCATTTTACATTACCCCCTGAAATCAGCCGAACCAGACTGCGACACCATATCACCGTTAAGCCTGCGCCATTCGGAAAGGAGCATTGAAGTGTACTGTTCGTGCTGGTCAATAAGGCCGGTTAATATCATCATTTCAGATTTCAATACAAAAACGGACTGCGTTAATCTGTCCACAGCCCCGTTAAATTCTTCCTGTTCATCTTTATCCATCACTGAAGCCAGAGAACTCGCCACCGCCTCGCATGAATGACTTTGCGCGAACTTTGCGGCTATGTCAGCGCGTAACTTTTCCTGAGACTGAGCCTCGAACGAGAGATTACGGGTCTCGTCCATGAGGGAGTTTACGGTTTCAGTATCACGCCTCCGCATTGCGCTGCGCTGTTCACGAATGGCATCAATGAGGTCATCTATGCAATCCGCCTCGTCAAGAACCGCGTCGATAAGTTCCTCAACATCGGGGCGCATGGCGTTTTACTCTTCTGCAGCTTCCAACATTCCGGCCATGTAGAGAACATTAGCCAGTTTGTCCAGCGGGGGATTGTAAGTTCCCGACTCTATGCGTGATCTGAAGCTAGCCACCACGTCTTCGCGGACATCGGGAATATTCTTCATCTCAGCTGTGGCCTTAGCGAGAAGTGAACCGAACGAGCTGATATTTGCGTTGTCGGTCTCCGTGAATGAGCTGCTGTTGTAGGACACATTGCGCCTTGATTTCTTGCCGTTCAGGGCTTCGGTTGAATACTGCCCTGATATTCTGCCAATCATTTTTACGCTCCTCCTTCTTGAAAGAATTTATGACTCTTTTGTTTCACGTAATTTTTCGGTGCTTTAGATGGTTATCTTTAATGAGAAAAAAGAAAAGCTCCCCGACTTTTTCGGAGAGCCTGAATGCTTCGTGAACTTTCTATTTCTTCCTGAAGAGCGCGAACCCTGCGAGCAACATGCAGAGCGGGAATGCTCCTGCGTTACAGCCGCCGCTGCTTCCACCGCCGCCGCCGCCACCGTTGTTGTAGGAGATTGACTCGAACACTGTGTTGAAGTCAGACCCCCCAACGGTCGAGGAGATGAAGCAGTAGACATCTGAAGGGAAGGAGCTGTTTTCAGCATTGTCGAAAACGATGCCGGTCCATGAAAGCCCTAAGTCGCTGTAGGAGAACATGTAGTATTCGCCGACTTTTTCTAAGTCAAAGCCGTCGTATACATCACATTCACGTTCTGCGATTGTCTGGAGAGAACTGCCTTCCTTTGGGAGCGCACGGACTATAATTCTCCTCTCCACGTCATCTTCATCAGACAATGAGACAACTCCGTCTGTGCTTTCTTCTCTTGCTTCCCAGCCGTAAGGAACATACAGTGAGAACTTGGAGAACGTTTGTGTGTACGCGAGTGCCGCTACTGATGACATAACCATGACAGCCATCAAGAAAAAAATGTATGCACGTTTCATAATGATTCTTTCCTCCTTAGAAATTATAACCAGTGTCCTGAAAGATTAAGACACGACAAATTCGCCTTTACTCGCATGGAATTGTTCTATGAATCATATTAAGGGGGATTATCTTTGCCGGAATTACTTAGATGATGAATGAAGCATAAATTGACTTAACTTGACTTGACAAGTATAACGCTGCCATCAGTTTTTCACTCCTTACTTTTACGGATTTATTTATAGGTCATTATACCATAATTACTTTCAAGGGATATATTTTTATTTTTGTGTAGTATACACTATTTTATAAAAACTCACAGGGGGAAATAATGAGTCTTCGCAGAATAGTTGACATCTTAATGACGATAGCCTTGATGCTTCAGATGTCCTCGCAGGTTACGGGACAAGAAGCTCACGAGTATACGGGCATCGCAATGTTCACGCTCTTTCTGATCCACCAGTATTTGAACCGAAGATGGTACGGCGCGTTATTGAAAGGGAAGTACACGCTGCTGCGATCGTTCAATACAGCCATAAGCCTCACACTGCTTACCTCTTTTATCACAACGGCATTCAGCGGAATAATAATGTCCGAGAATTTCCCAGCCCTTAACATTGAATCCCTGACATCATTCGCAAGGCTTGCACATCTTTCGTGTTCATACTTGAGCTTCACGCTGATGGGGATACACTTGGGGCTTCACTGGGGGATTGTTGCGGGGAAGATAAAAGCTTCATGGCCGGGAATTTTGGCGGCAATACTCGCGGGATATGGGCTTTACGTTTTCGTGTGGGTGAATAATGTCGCGTCGTATATATTTCTTGTGAACGAGTTTGCTTTTCTGGACTACGACAAGAATCCCGCGCTAGTCTTTCTTGAGAACGTTGCGATGATGTCATTCTGGACTCTCACGGGCTACCAGGTCAGCAAAATTCTGACGGGGAAATTCAGAAGGCCGGCAATAAGTATGGGCATTGCGATTCTTGCAGCGTTAGCGTTCAGGGTAGTGCTTGGTGTTCCTGAAGGGGGCTTTTAGCGTGAACGTCTCGGGAATAATCATAGGTTTGTCGAGTTTCGTAATAATCGGAATATTTCACCCCATCGTGATAAAGTGCGAGTACTATTTTTCCGCGAAGGTATGGCCGATTTTCCTGGTCTCAGGAATTTTGTGCTGTGCGCTCTCACTGATGATTGAGAATGATACTTTGTCGGGAATTACGGGAGTATTGGGCTTCTGCCTTCTATGGAGCATTCACGAGCTAAGGAAGCAGGAGGAGAGAGTCAAAAAAGGCTGGTTCCCCCGAAATCCAAAGCGCAGTGGGAACGTGGTATAATTGCGTGAAATTTAAGGAAAGGTGATGTATCGAGATGGCAGAAAGAATGTGTCCTTCATGTCATAAAGCATTAACTCTCAAGGAGAAAGGCTACCCTATGGGAAGCGCGTTCCTCAAGGCTGACAGAGTTCATGTTGACATTTACGAGTGCCCGGAGTGTCACGGGATAAGGCTCTATGCCGCTGAGAGCGATATGGTAACTTGCCCGAAGTGCGGAAGCGTTCATAGCGCAAAGGAAGCCTGTGCAGTCTGCGCCCTCAACGCGGCTCTTGACGCTGAAGGAAAGTAGAAAGTCAACAAAAATCCCCCATGCCATTTTTGACACGGGGGAAATTTTTTTATTCGTCCTTCACGACACTTATAGCAAGTTCATCGAGTCTTTCCTGTTCGACAGCATCAGGCGCACCCGACATCAAGCATTGAGCTTTCTGCGTCTTCGGGAACGCCATAACATCACGTATCGAGTTTCCGCCGCAGAGCAACATAACAAGCCTGTCAACACCAAGCGCAAGCCCGCCATGCGGAGGAGTGCCGTACGAAAGAGCGTCAAGGAAGAACCCGAATCTCCTCTTTGCTTCCTCCGGCGTAATCCCCAAGCATTTGAACAGCCTCGCCTGAACATCGGGGTCATGAATCCTTATTGAGCCTCCGCCGACCTCATTGCCGTTCAATACGCAGTCGTAAGCGCGGGCAAGAGCGTGTTCGGGGTCTTCGTCAAATGCCGTGTCATTGTCAAGAGCAGGAGAAGTGAAGGGGTGATGCATTGCTACCCAGCGTTTTTCATCTTGACTCCATTCAAATAACGGGAATTTTGTAACCCATAAAAATTTCCAATTGTTGGGAGAATTATTAAAAAATTTTTCTGACTTCTTACCTAATTCAAGCCGCAACGTCCCTAAAATTTCGCAGGCTTTCCCTCTTGAAGCATGAGCAACGATAAATAAAGCGTCATCAGGCTGCATTCCAGCTAAATCTCTAACTTTGCCGACTTCTTCAGGCGTTAAGAATTTCACGAGCGGACCTTTAAGCGCGCCATCTTTGTACAGGAAATTCGCAAGTCCTGATAATCCCAGCTTAATCGCGCGAGCTTCGAGATCCAGAATTTCTTTTCGCGACAACTCAGCTCCACCGGGCAATCTCAACGCACGAACAACTCCGCCATCTTCGAGAATCTTTCTAAACGGCTCGAATCCGGAATTTCTGAACGCATCGGCAACGTCGCATAATTCAAGCTTCACTCTCAAATCCGGTTTATCGCTGCCGTATTTATCCATCGCGTCCCAGTAATTCATGCGCAAGAACGGTGTCTCAACATCATAATCCAGAATTTCCTTGAATAATCCCTTCATGTAGCCCTCGATTAATTCCATAATATCTTCTT
>CALGGR010000150.1 GCA_937915755.1 uncultured Fretibacterium sp.
CGCAATTCCTCTCACGACTAAAGTCGCGAGTATCCTTGCGGGGTTCATGAAATTTCCTCCCTGTATGATCATTGAATGATTATTATATATGCTGTGTGATAAGATACACAAAAACTTGTTAGGAAGGATTAACACAATGTCAGAAGCAAAACAGATTACCCGCACCCGTGTACGCTACGGTGAGACCGACAAAATGGGAGTGGCATATCACCCAAATTATTTGAGCTGGTTCGAGATGGGACGTTCGGACTACTGCCGGGCAAACGGAAAGAGTTTCGCATTATGGGAGGCTGAGGGAATATTGCTTCCTGTCGTCGAGGCTCATTGCAGGTACAAATCACCGCTGTGCTACGAGGACGAGATCATCATAGAGACAACTGTAACAAAACTCACGAAGGTTAGCGTCGTATTCTCGTGCAGGGTTCTTCACGCTGACACTGGGAAGGTTGCCGCTGAAGGTTACACCAAGCACGCATTCACATCTACGGACGGGAAATTGCTTCGTGACGGCAACGCGCTTCATGATTGGCTGAATGAACTCCTCACACAATAGGAGGCCGACTCCTCTAGTTATTGTAAACCTGTAATTTCATATATTGATTGACAATTAAGCTCCCTGTTCTCTATAATATGCCGAAATTCTTGAACGGGGTAATGTTTTTGCACAGCAATAGAATCAAGCAATTAGTATTGAGTTCAATGTTCGCGGCGTTAATCACAGTGGGGGCATTCGTGAAAATTCCTGTCCCTGTTGTATCTTTCACGCTTCAGTTTCTATTCACATCAATGGCCGGCCTTCTTCTGGGCGCAAAATACGGAGCTGTATCCGTGATGATTTACATCATGCTTGGGCTTTCGGGAGTTCCGGTCTTCGCAGGAGGCGGAGGTGTAAGCTACATATTACAGCCTAGCTTCGGTTATATGCCGGGCTTTGCGCTTGGAGCATACGTAACAGGAAGAATAGCAAACACTTCCGGCAATCCTAGCTACAGGAGGCTGGTAATCGCAAACTTTGCCGGGCTTCTCATCGTCTACGCAATGGGAATGACATATTACGCCATCATGAGCAAGTTCTATCTCGGAACGCCCATAGGATTATGGCCGCTGTTCCTCTACTGCTTCATTCTCGCTGTGCCGGGCGACATAGCTCTCTGTATGTTGGGAGCAGCAGCCGCAAAAATCTTGATCCCCGTCATTAAGGAGAGACACTTCAACGAATGAGCTATGCTGAAATTTTAGCCTCTAAGGTTATTGGCGGAGGCAAAATCTCAAAAGAGGAGGCCATGAAACTCTACAGTGAGCCTCTTGAAGAGATTTGCGCTAAGGCTGATGAGATCCGCAAACACTTCTGCGCTGACAGGTTCGATGTCTGCACAATCATCAACGGCAAGAGCGGTCGTTGTTCCGAAGACTGCAAATTCTGCGCCCAGTCAGCACACCACAAGACCAACACCGAGAGTTACCCGCTTCTTTCACCCGATGAACTCACGGAGAAAGCCAAACGTGATTTCTCGAAGGGTGTCGCACATTACGGCATCGTAACGTCAGGAAGGAATCTTTCAGACGAGGAAGTTGACAGAGTTTGCGAGGCTGTCAGGAAAATCAAAGCTGAGACGGGAATATCGGTCTGCGTTTCTCTGGGACTTCTCACGGAGGAGCAGTACAGGAAGCTCAAGGAGGCCGGAGTTGTGAGGGTGCATAATAATCTTGAGACATCGGAAAAATTTTTCCCAAACGTCTGCACAACGCACAAATTCTCGGACAAGGTTAAAGCTATAAAGGCTGCACAGAGGGCGGGGCTTCCTATTTGCAGCGGAGGGATTATGGGGATCGGCGAGAGCGTTGAGGACAGGGTAGACATGGCCTTTTCCCTTCGTGAACTCGGAGTGAAAAACGTCCCGGTCAACATGCTGAATCCGATAGCAGGTACACCGCTTGCATTGCGTCAGGTTCTCGGTGAAGACGAACTGAGGAGGATTATTGCCGTTTACCGTTTCATTCTCCCCGATGCTTTCATAAGGCTCGCGGGAGGCCGGGGATTGTTGGAGGACATGGGCAGAGAGTGTTTCGAGTCGGGAGCAAACGCCTCAATTTCCGGCAACATGCTGACGACTTCGGGCTTCAGCGTTGAGAGCGACATGAAACTTTTTGACGAGCTTGGATTTAGGATTGAATATTGTGATGACTGAGGACAGAAATATTTTCATCGTCGGAACTGGTACTGATGTCGGGAAAACTTACATTGCCGGCCTCATTCTGAAGGAGTTTATACGTTCGGGGATTAACGCGGCTTACTTCAAGGCAGCAATGAGCGGAAACATGCGGGACAGCAGCGGCAACCTGATTCCCGGAGATGCTTTGCACGTCAAAGAGGTCTCAGGCACGACACAGCCATTGAGTGAGATGTGTCCGTATGTCTATGAGAGAGCTTACTCCCCGCACTTGGCCGCAAGAATCGAAGGTAACCCAGTGGATTTTGACGCAGTTATGGCGAAGTTCGATGCACTGTCAGCAAAATATGACCGCGTAATCATGGAAGGTTCAGGCGGGATATTGTGCCCGATAAGGCTTGACGGCGAGAAGGTGATATAGCTCGAGGATTTCGTGAGGGCGCGGGATTTCGGGTGTATTCTTGTTGCTGACGCTGGACTGGGAACGATTAACGCTGTCGGCCTCACTGTATCATACATGAAAGCTAAGGGAATGAGATTGACGGGGATAATCTTCAACCGCTTTAAGCCCGGAAACATTCTTCACGAGGATAATCTGAGGGTCTGCGAATATCTTACCGGCCTAAAAGTCATAGCCTGCGTTAAGGACAATGACAGCGACATAACAGGAGGCATAAATTGATCTGGTATCCATACACACAGATGAAGGGTATGAAGTCTCCCTACAAGATTACAGGTGCTGAGGGAGTCTATTTGTACACGGGCGGGAAGAAGCTCATCGACTCGGTTTCTTCATGGTGGAGCGCGATTCACGGTTACAATCACCCCGAAATGAACGAAGCAATAATCTCGCAGGTCAGGAAATTTTCGCACGTAATGTTAGGCGGACTGACTCATGAACCAGTTGAAAGGCTCGCGGAAAAATTGAGTGTCTGGTTGCCCGGCGATTTGAATCACTGTTTCTTCTCGGACTCTGGGAGCGTTGCGGTTGAAGTTGCGCTGAAAATGGCCCTGCAATACTTCATCAACATTGGCGAATCTCAGCGGGTTATGACGCTCTCACTCGAACATTCATATCACGGCGACACTTTCAGGGCGATGGAGGCCGGAGACGATGAGGACTATCATTTTATCCTGAAAGCCTGCGGGAAGAACGAGAACATCATTCACATTCCCACAGAAATATCTGACCTTGAGAAAGCGTTTTCGGATTACGGCGAGAAGCTGAACTGCCTCATCGTTGAGCCTTTGTTGCAATGCGCTGGAGGAATGAGGATATACAGCATTGATTTCCTGAAGCGTGCCCGTGAACTTTGCGACGAGTACGGGACATTGCTGGTCTTTGATGAAGTTGCGACAGGTTTCGGGAGGACTGGGAATCGTTTTGTTGCGGACTTGGTTCAGCCCGACATTCTGATTCTCGGCAAGGCTCTGACAGGGGGATACATCGGCCATGCTGTAACAGTTGCGAATGAAAAAGTCTTCGCGGGATTTTACGACGGCGACCCCAATCATGCCCTCATGCACGGCCCTACGTTTATGGGCAATGCTTTGGCTTGCGCGGCAGCTATGAAGTCAATCGAAATCTTTGAACGCGACAACTATATTGCGAAGATAAAACGAATCGAGGAAATCGCAAGGGAGAACATGAGAGGCTTCTCAGCGCGAGGTGTAAAGGAAGTCAGAATCATCGGGGGCTGTGTGTGTATCGAGTGTGAAGACTCAGAAGTTACGCGGGGTTTTCAGGACTTCGCATATGATAACGGGGTATTCAGCCGTCCTTTCCTGAAATACATATATACGATGCCGCCATACATAATTTCGGAGGAGGACTTAGTGAGTATTCTTCGTGTCATGAAGCAGTACTTTATGGATTCTGAATTTTGAGTATAATGTACCGCAAAAAATGCTCACATCAATCAATCATTCACTCAGGCGAAAAATTGGCAAAGCGTTATCTCAATGGCAGATGATTCAGGAAGGCGACAACGTTGCAGTCGGACTCTCAGGCGGAAAGGACAGCCTCATTCTCCTTCACGCCCTTCATGACCTCCAGCGGAGAAGCCCCGTACACTTCTCACTCGCCGCTATCACCGTGAAGCTCTCAGGCCTCGATACCTCACCCCTTCAATCGTACTGCGAGGCTCTTGATATTCCTTATAACGTCATTGAGCAGGATATCATCGGAATCATTCACGAACGCCGCGAGAAATCACCCTGCTCATTCTGCGCTAACATGAGACGAGGCATAATAAGCTCATGGGCTTCACAGAACGGTTACAGGAAATTAGCACTTGGGCACACTCTCGACGATGCTGTTGAAACTTTCTTCATGAACTTGTTGCATTCAGGAAGGGCAAAGAGTTTCCAGCCAAAATCATTGATGACACGAACAGGCGTAACAGTCATAAGGCCGCTCGTTCTTGCAACAGAGTCAGCAATAATCGACGAGGTTAAACGCCTTGAACTCCCAGTAATATCAAGCCCCTGCCCGTTCGCTGGACACACTGAGAGGCAGAGAATGCGCGATTACATAGCCGGATTGAGAAAGGACATCCCAGACTTATACGGTAAAATATTACACGCACTGCAAAATCTCTCTGACTCCGAAAGTTGGGAAGCATGAGTGTTATTAGGAGGATAGCTATGACATATTTGTTCTGGATAATGTTCACTGAAGCTGTTGGGATTACTGCGGGTTTTCTGACTCGCGGAGACGTAGAGATTTACACTTCATCAATCGTGAAACCGTTTCTTTCACCGCCCGCGTTGCTTTTCCCTGTAGTGTGGACGGTGCTGTATGCGTTGATGGGAGTTAGTGCTACGAGGATTTATGCTTCCCCAAAATCTAAGGAACGCACTAAAGGTTTGTGGCTGTTCATGGTTCAGCTTGGGATAAATTTTGCGTGGTGCTTCGTGTTTTTCACGCTGAGAATGTTTCTTGCGGCATCAGTATGTCTTGCAGTAATGATAGTTCTCGTCGTGATGATGTGCTCGTACTTCAGGAAGGTTGATGCTTTGAGCGCGTACTTGCAGATTCCGTATATGGTGTGGCTAGTGTTTGCGGAGTATCTGAGTCTTGGAGTGTATTTCCTGAATACATAAATTATGAGCGTTATACCTTCTGACATTAAGATTACCCCTTGGCTCGAACAGTTCAGAGCCTTCAAGGAAGAATACCCCGATGCCCTCCTGCTATTCAGAATGGGCGACTTCTACGAGATGTTCTTTGACGACGCAAGGCAGGCTGCCTCAACCCTCAATATTGCGTTGACAGCGCGAGACCCTGAGAAGAAAATCCCGATGGCCGGAATCCCTCATCATGCTTTGAACTCCTATTTGACGAGACTAATCCGTGCTGGTTACAGGGCGGCAATATGCGAGCAGATTGGTGAGCCTAACCCTAAAGGACTCGTTGAACGAAGAGTGATCCGTGTCGTTACACCCGGCACTTACCTCCCTGAGAACGAGGAAAGCGAATCGGCACATCTGGCCTCAGTTTGGCCGTTAAAAGGAAGGGTAGCAATGGCGTTGCTGTCGGTCAACACTGGGCTTCTTGAGGCAGGAACGTTAAGCACACGCGATGCTGAAGCAATGTTGTCGGCATTCTCGCCCGGCGAAATCCTTTACCCCTCGAACATTAAGACCCTCCCCGATTTCCTCAACGCCTATAATCTCAGACCGGTAACACCTGAGACTTTCAAGCCTGATAACGCTTCGAGAAGGTTGAAGTCAGCATTGCACACTACGAGGCTTGAGGGCTTCGGGATAAATGACGGTGATATTTGCGCCGGACCTGCTTGGGCTGCTCTGGACTATCTCACGGCTACACAGTTCAGCTCGCTCAATGACGTTTTGAAACTCGCTCCCTTGATGGTGAAGGACAGAATGAGCCTCGACTCGTCAGCGCAGAAGAACCTTGAGCTTATCCCAGAGACTTCGGGAGGGAGCATCTCTCTCTTCTCATCAATTGATAAATGCAGGACCAACACAGGACGACGAACCCTCAAGGACTGGATACTCCGCCCGCTAATGGACGTCAAGGCAATCTCCGAACGTCAGAAATATATCGGCGCATTAGTATCATCACCGCGGGAATGCTCGGAGCTTCAAGACGCACTGTCAGGCACACGCGACATTGAACGCTCACTCTCACGCCTTGCACTTGGAACGGGCAACCCTCTCGACTTGGGTGCAATACGTGAGACTCTGAGGCTCATACCTGCTATAAGAGCCGTGAAACTCGATGAGCCATTGAGGACGCTTCAGGAATCGTTGCCTGACACTTCGGAACTTAGCGAGTACATGGAAAACGCACTGGAGGATAAATTGCCGAGAATTTTGGGAAACGGTGCGGTTATACGGTCGTCATTCAGCCAAGAACTTCAGGAGCTTCGTGATTTCTCGCAGAAGGGTGAGGAATGGCTCGCTGAATACGTCGAACGCGAACGCAAGAATACAGGCACTCCGAAACTCAAAGCAGGTTATACTAATGCCTATGGTTATTACTTGGAGACCGGGAAAACGGGGCTTACGATTCAGCCGGATTACTTCAGGCAGAGTCAGACACTCGTCAACGCGAAACGTTACACAACTCCGGAGCTAAAGAATTTTGAAGCTCGAATGAAGAATGCTGAGGCAGAAATCTCACGCATTGAGTCGGAACTTTACCGCGCTGTAGTCGCACATGTCCTCGAAAACAGCAAGAACTTACAGCTCACTGCGAGGCTGATAGGGATACTTGACTGCACTGCTTCATGCTCAGAGATTGCGAGGAACGGAAATTATTGCTGCCCCACAGTCGATGATTCTGATGTCATTGAGATAAAGTCAGGACGCCATCCTGTCATTGAGCGGGAACTAAGGGAGGCTGGTTTTGTTCCGAACGATGTCAGCATTGACCGTAACAGCCGCGTTATAATCCTCACTGGGCCTAACATGGCCGGAAAATCAACTTGGCTGCGAATGACAGCGCTGATCGTCATAATGTCGCAGGCAGGAATGTGGGTTCCAGCTGAGAGCGCGAGGATTGGGCTTGTTGACCGCGTTTTCACACGAATAGGTGCAAGGGACGATTTGGTGAGAGGTTCAAGTACTTTCATGGTTGAGATGCTTGAGACCGCCAACATCCTCAACAACGTAACCGACAGAAGCCTCATAATTCTTGACGAGGTTGGACGTGGAACTGCAACATACGATGGAATGAGCATAGCTTGGGCTGTCCTTGAGTATCTTCACGGAGCGTCGAAGTCGAGGGTACTTTTCGCGACACACTACCATGAATTGACGTGCCTTGAGGAAAGGCTTGAGGGTGTCAGGAATTACAGCATGACGGTCTCGGAAGGCAAAGAGGGGATAATGTTCCTTCATCAGGTTGTAAGGGGAGCTGCCGGACGGTCATACGGGATTGAGGTTGCGAGGATTGCGGGGCTTCCTGATGTTGTGCTTAGGAGGGCTTTCGAGCTTCTTGAAGTTTTCGAGCGCGATGGAATTGAGACGAAGGATATTCCCGCACCGTTGCCGCAGGTTGCATTGAGACGACAGATTATGCTGTTCTCGCCGGAAAGTGATGGAATTATTGAGGAGCTTTCGGAGATTGACACGGATAATATTACGCCTATGGAGGCATTGAAGATTTTGCACAGAATGAAGGAGAAAAGCATGGAGGCGCGAATGAGTTAATGCCCGCAATAAAATCACTTCCCGAAAATGTATGGTCCCGGATAGCCGCCGGTGAAGTAGTTGAACGTCCGGCCTCAGCAGTCAAAGAACTCACAGAGAATGCCCTTGATGCCGGAGCAACTAGAATCCGCGTATCCCTCACAGACGGAGGAAGGTTACGAATAATCGTTGAGGATAACGGGGAAGGGATTGCATTTGACGACCTTCCACTCGCCTTAATGTATCACGCAACGAGCAAGCTCCGTGAAATCTCAGACCTTGAGAGTATAATGACGCTCGGTTATCGCGGTGAAGCACTCGCAAGCCTTGCAGCTGTCGCCGATGTCGAAATCCGAAGCCGTCAAGCCGGAGACGATGAGGGTGGATTAGTCCGCACTCATGACGGGAAAATCACAGAGCATGTCCGCGCAAAATGTTCACAGGGGACCCGCGTTCAGGTTTCGGACTTGTTCTCAGGATTACCAGCCCGCCGAAAATTCCTCAAGAGCGCATCAGGTGAACTAAGAAGAGCCGCTGTATTCCTCCGCGAATATTCAGTATGTAATCCATCAGTGTCATTCTTCCTTGAGCATGATGGGAAAGAGATCTTCAGCACTGACGGTTCGGGGGACAGAAAGAGAGTCCTCGCTAAAATCTGGCCTGAAGGTGCGGAGATTCAGACCGTCAACATTAAGGGTGAACATCTCAGCCTTGAATGCTGGTTTCAATCGAGGGCAGGAATATCAGGACGCGGCGATGTAATGTCATTCGTTAATGGCAGGGCTGTCAATGACCCTGTGATAAAGTCTGCGGTTGCTACTGCAGGGCGTGAGCTTGCAGGGAACTGGGCGTTATTCTTCACGCTTGAACCTTCGCTCGTCGATGTCAATATTCACCCCGCAAAAGCCGAAGTAAGATTCCGTTACCCAGACGAGATTTACTCATCACTTCACAACGCCGTTAAACGCCTCGGAAGTCCAGGCTATATTCCAAAAATAGCAGTCCCAAAAATTTCAGAACCAGCCAGGATTTCCATGTCCCCGAAAACATCATCACCATCATCGCCGCGAGGAGGCTGGAATTTCCGCGACACTCCGATAAATCGCATAGCTGAGGCAAGGCAGGTTGATATTTTCGCTGACTTTGAGATTGAAACTAAAGAGCCTTCGGTAATTTTCATGGGGCAAAATTCTGGGGGCTATCTGGTTTATGACACGCCGGAAGGTTTGACGCTCGTTGACCCTCACGCTGCACACGAAAGAATAAACTACGAGCGAATAAAGTCATTGGCCGAAAAATCTCAGAATGTCCAGAAATTGCTGGTGCCCGTGATTTTGCACCCTACACTTGCGCTTGAGACTGCTGAATTTGAGACGGCACTGAAGGATTCTGGCTTTGAGTTCGAGAACACAGAGTCTGGTGTTGAGATTAGAGCAGTTCCGGCGATTGGAAGCGTTGAGTTTGAACCGGAGGCGTTGCTTCGGGCGTCGCTTCGAGCGCTGAAGAATAATCATGACGGCGATACCAGAAATATTTTGTGGCGGACTTGGGCAACTATGGCGTGTAAAGCATCCGTTAAACTTACCACAAAGCTCGCACGAGATGAGGCTTTGACGTTGTGGCAAGAGCTTCATGAATGTGAACAGCCTTATGTTTGTCCTCATGGCAGGCCTGTTATGATTGAACTTAAGAATGAGGACTTGCTGAGACGCTTTGGAAGGGAGAGCAACAGTGAATCCCTCCTCACCTGTTTCTCTATCCTTCCTATAACCGCCAAGCATTCTTAGCAGTTCCACGTCATTGAGTGCAAGCCAAGGATGATCAGGTGATGACAATTTGAAAAGCTGCCGGTATTTGTCGATGGCTTCTTTGTCCAGGTCGTCAAGCGAATAGCCCTTCAGTATTCGGCTGTCGGCAGGATGAGTGTCGTCTGCATCTGCGAACATGCGCCTGACTTCTTTCTCCGTACACTTATAGTCACCCTCGAAGTTTCGTTTGAACGTTCCTCCATACGGCTGGGTTGACCTATAGACAGGGCGTTGTTCTCTGCTCGCTCTTGGTATATTGAACAGCATGAACTTATAGCCCTTGTATTCTACAACAGCCACATCATCAGACTTTAGCAAGTTACAACTGATGGTGGAACGGTTGTTCACATTGTTCCAGAAATCCTTTATCAGCTTTTCAGGGTCGGAAACTCCGCTGGCTTTCAGTGTCTTATCGTCACTTTCGGTAACTCCCAGCAGAATAAC
>CALGGR010000151.1 GCA_937915755.1 uncultured Fretibacterium sp.
GAATTGGGACATCTTCCGGCAAAGTCTCAGCTTCAGGCTCAATCTCTGAGATTTCTGGCTCTGGTTCGGTCTCAGGAATTGGGACATCTTCCGGCAAAGTCTCAGCTTCAGGCTCAATCTCTGAGATTTCCGGCTCTGTTTCGGTCTCAGGAATTGGGACATCTTCCGGCAATGTCTCAGGTTCAGGCTCAATCTCTGAGATTTCCGGCTCTGTTTCGGTCTCAAGAATTGGCGCATCTTCCGGCAAGCTCTCAACTTCAGGCTCAATCTCTGTGATTGCCGGTTCTGTATCGGTCTCTGGGATTGGCGCGTCTTCCGTCAAGGTCTCAGGTTCAGGCTCAACCTCTGTGATTTCTGACTCAGCTTCGGCCTCAAGGATCGGCGACGTTCCCGGCATGGTAACAAGCTCTGGCTCTGAGATTGTTGGTACTGTCTCAGTCTCAGTTTCAGGCACCTCAAGCCCAAAGGTCTCAGCGACAGGGAGAGACTTTTTCTTCAGGGCTTTAAGATATTCGTCAGTGATAATTTCCGGATTATCCTCAAGGACTTTCGTTCCCGCATTCGTTATCATGTAGGTGTTGCCTGAAGGATTGTAGATTAACCCGTTCTTCCTGAGGTCAGCTTTTGCATAGTTGATCCTGCTCTTGAGAGTATTTTTGTCGCCCGATGAAAGGTTATTGAGATTTATGCTGAAATATTCCGCTATGAGTTCAAGGATTTCACTGTTTATGAAATTATGTGGAGCCTCACCTCTGAATGCCTCAAGCAATGGTTTTCGTATCTCTTGAGTACCGGGCATTGGCATAATTTTTTCACCTCGTAAATGATTATGAATTGTGATTTTGAAAGAATTATACTTCATAACTTCGTTTTTCGGTGCAGAGAGCTATAATATTTCACACTCTCATAACAAAAAGGAGATAATCGTCATGAAGAAAGCAGGAATATTCGCGTTCTTATTCCTCGTAATATCATCAGCATCATCAGCGAATGAGAAGTGGGAAATAACGAGCCTCGATTTACGCCGGGCAGTCCCGAACAATTCCGCCCCTCCCGAAAGATTATCACCGATTCACAAATTAGCCCCCCTTAGCAAAGACGAGGGTGTCATACGACGCGTGAAACTTCCTGAAGGCGTCAAGGCTGTAGCGTTTACTTTCGACATGTGCGAGCTTGACACAACGACAACAGGCTGCGACATGGCCGTGATGTCATTCCTTCGTGAGCGCGGAATCCCTGCAACTCTTTTCATGGGCGGAAAATGGATGAGGACTCATTCCCAGCGTGTCAAGGAAATTATGTCGGAAGGTGAGCTTTTCGAGATAGGCAATCATAATTGGAGCCATGGGAACTGTGCGCTATTGTCGGAAGAAGGACTCAGAGCGCAAGTTTTGTGGACTCAGGCGGAGTATGAATTACTTCGTGAGGAGGCGGGGGCTGATGACATTCCTGAAGTTCCGGGACTTTTCAGGCTTCCTTACGGCCGTAATAATGAGCGTTCACTGAAGACACTCGCGGGGCTTGGAATGCGTGTGATCCAATGGGACGTTGCGGCTGAAGCGGGCGACAACTCGAACCCAAAGCGTGCGAGACGTTCGGCAAAAATTGTCGCGGGAATGACCAGGCCGGGAAGCATACTGCTCTTTCACGCGAACCTTGTCCCTAAAGGCACGGTGAATCTTCTTCGTGAAGTTATTGATATTCTTGAGGGTGAGGGCTACGAGTTCGTGAAGGTCAGCGAGCTTTTGAAGATGGGAGAGCCTGAAACTGTCAGGGACGGATATTTTTCTAGGCCTAAGGATAATTACGCGCTAGATAAGAAATTTGGGGCTGACGGTACGGGTAGGAGGAGGCGTTTTACGGGGCAATAGAATGATGTGGAAAGAGGGAGGCAGGAAGTGATTGCGTACCCTGACACAGCACTTTTGACCGTTTGCAAGTCGGTATCATCGAAGTCATTGGCCTTGTTAACCGGCTTGAACATTCCGTTGTATTTGCTGCCGTAAAGCATCCAGCTTTTTGACTCCGCGAGATATTCAAGCGCATAATGCCCGTAGTCCGCGATTGCCTCAACCGCATTTAGTATAGGCTGGGTAATCTGCTGATACCTTCTCGAAGTCGCTGATGTATTGCTGTACTTGAGTATGTCTTTTTCTGAAGGGTATTGCCTGATGAGTCGTATAGTGTGGCTGTGATTGTGTTCGCTATTTCAGGGGCAGCAACGTAGCACGTGAACTTGTATTCTTCCTCCCCGAATGATAAATTCAGCCCCGAAAAATACATTTCACGAAAAATAATCAACGTTCGCGCAGAAAACTCCGAACGCTGATTTTCTTCCAATGATGAGCCGCGAATCTCTCTAACTCGCCGAAGTACTTTTCTCCTGCGACTCTGCTCCCCTGTCTACCATGTTGAAGAAGACAAATTTGAAGCGGCAAAGGTCGTCCCCTTTCTCGTTCACTATGTCAGCGTCAATGTAGAATATCCTTCTTCCTGCTTTCCTCACTTTTGCGGTGCAGATTAGCTTCTGTGCATTACGTGAGCCTCTGAGGTAGTCTACATGTCCGTTGACCGTTACGCCGTAGCCTCCCGCGCTTATGAAGGCAACGCCGGCCGTGTCGTCAGCCATCGTGAAGAGAACGCCCCCGTAAGGTATCCCGTATGGGTTGAAATGGTACTCCTGAAGCTCAAGCTCACTCACTGCGATTCCATCCTCGACCTTCACAAACTGGAAGCCCGTTTTGCACTCGACATCATTCCTCAGCGTCTCTAATGCCTCGCGGTTAATCTTTATTTCTTCTGCCATTAGTGATAACATTCCTTTCCGCTTTGAAATATATGATTCACGTTCTACTGTTGCTGTGAACATTCATTGCATGGAAAATTTTTGCGGGACTGGAGCATATTCAGAACCAGTTTTCAGAAAGAAATTATACAGCCATATTTGACAAAATAATAATTTCCCTGTAAAATTCCCGCCCGTAAGAAAATTGCAAATATACAGAATATTTTGAAGGTGTTACAATGGTTGACGAAAACGGAAGAAGAATAGGCAACAATCTCATTCTCAATACAGCGTTGAGGGATTTCTACGCGGCGGCAGATGCAATGCACCTCAGCGAGGGCCTCATTCAGATCCTCAGCTACCCGGAGAGAAGAGTCGACGTGTCAGTTCCCGTTACGCTCGATGATGGAAGCGTGAAAGTGTTTCAGGGCTTCAGGGTACAGCACTCGACAGCGTTAGGGCCGTCAAAGGGCGGTATCCGTTACGCAATGGACGTAAGCGGCCAGGAATGCGAAGGACTCGCAATGCTCATGACGTGGAAGTGTTCGCTTGCTGGTATACCTTACGGCGGAGGCAAGGGCGGGATCTGCTGCGACCCCACTCACATGTCCCGCAATGAGAAGGAGAGAATGTCCCGTACCTTCGGCGCAAGAATCGCTCCCATCATCGGAAGATGGTCAGACGTTCCCGCACCCGATATGTACACGGGCGGTCAGGAAATGGTCTGGATCATGGACACGATCTGCAAGATGCTCGGACACTTTGAGCCTGCAATGCTCACAGGTAAGCCCATCGACTACTGGGGAGCACCCGGAAGGACTGAGGCAACAGGGCGCGGACTTGCTCAGTGCGTTTTCGAGATGCTGAGGATTAAGGGACTTGACCCCACAAAGATGAGAGCAGCAGTTCAGGGCTTTGGTAACGTCGGAAGCTACGCGGCGAAAATCATGAACGAGGCCGGAATTAAGATCGTGGCCATCAGCGACACAACAGGCGCGTACTACAATCCCAACGGTATCAACATCAGCAAGGCTTTCGAGTACATGAACACGGATCCCGGACAGAGAGGACGCAAGCTGACAGGGTTCGAGAAGGAAGGCTGTGAAAAACTTCCAGGCGATGAGATTATTGGGGTTGACTGCGATATATTCTGCCCATGCGCGGCTCAGGGCGTACTCAATCAGGACACAGCCGGAAAGCTCAAGGCAAAGTACGTATTCGAGGGCGCGAACTCACCCACTACTCCAGAGGGCGAAGTGATACTCAATGACAAGGGCGTAATCGTTGTCCCTGACTTCTTGGCGAACGCGGGCGGCGTTATCGGATCATACTTTGAGTGGGCGCAGAACCTTCAGGGATTCACGTGGACTGAAGACGAGTACAACCAGAGGCTCGTCAAGCTCATGAAGGATAACTTCTGCAAGGTCTGGGATTTTGCGGAGGACAAGAAGGTAACGATGAGGCGTTCGGCATACATGGCCGCGATTAAGAGAGTCGCTGACATCGTCGAACTCAGGGGCGTATATCTGTAGACACCAACACGAAAAGATATATTCACACGCAAAAAGCCTTCCTCTCGAAAAGGAGGGCTTTTTAATTTCCGCTTACTCCTGATACTCTCCCGTGAAGACCTCAACAGCAGGCCCGGTCATCCAGCAAGTATCATCATCGTCAACATGAATCACCAAGTCCCCGCCTCTCAGGTGAACCATAACATCAGCGTTTCTGTCCAGCCTCCCGGAAACTACCCCAGCAAAGACGCTCGCAGTTGTCCCGGTTCCGCAGGCCATAGTCTCGCCCGAACCTCGCTCATAAACGCGCATTTTGATTTCCCTGCGTGATATTACGTCGATGAACTCGGAGTTTACGCGCTTGGGAAAATATTCGTGCTTCTCGAAGTAATCACCCTCAGCCGCAAATTTCGAGTCCGGCCATGAATGAATGTCCCCGATTATCGGATTCTCGTCAATGAAATATACAGCGTGGTCGTTGCCGACGTTGATACCGATGTACTTCAACGCCATTCCGTGAACGTTGATGTCTCTGGGAATTGTGGTTGTTGCCGTACCCTTGCCCATGTTCACGCGGACTGATGAGACTTTGCCGTCTTCAACAGTGAGATAAAGCGTCCTCATTCCAACGGGCGTATCAATCGTAAGCTCCCGCCTGTCCTGTGGAATAATCCCGTGTTCGTAGACGTATTTCGCAACGCAACGTATACCGTTCCCGCACATTGTGTCAGATGAGCCGTCGGAATTGTAGAGCTGCATGAAAGCGTCGGCATTCGGCGTGGGAAGTATCAGAATCAATCCGTCAGCACCGATTCCCTTGTGGCGGTCTGAGATTTTGATTGAGAGATTCGCGGGGTCGTTTACGCTTTCCTCGAAGCAGTTGACGTAGACGTAATCATTCCCGCAGCCGTGCATTTTCGTGAACTTCATGAATGTAACCTCCGTTTTGATTGATACCGCAATTCTACACCTTCTCAGTCCTCGCAGACCTCAGAATTTCTCACGCAAAACCGAGCCATTTCAGCGCGGCTTTCCCGAGATTCTTAGCTGTATTAACTGCGACTTCAGCACCCTTCTTCAGAACCTCCGCAGTCTTTTTCACTAATGCAGGTCTCTCCTTCTGTACCCAGCGGACAGCCTTATCTCCCAGTTCTTTGCCTGCCGAGAAAAGAACTACCGGCGCAAGTACCGCTGTAGTTGCCGCAACCGTAGCACCCACCACATATCCAGACAAAGCCACCCCAGCAGCATACACTGCCGATGTAGCCACAGCCGTACCCTTCAGCGCAACAGCAACACCCACAACATTGCTTACTGCTGCACGTTCAAGCCAATTTATACCCTCTCCGACCGTCTTGGCTATAAAGCCCCCTGCAACTTTTGCCTTCTCAACTACTGTCTGCCCTATGGAAGCGCAAATACCTGCCCTGTTCTCCTTCGGAACGTCTATCAGCCCCTTCTCTGCCGCCGTATAGCTTGCTCCGGCAACGGCCGCCTTCAGCCCTAAATCATTCCCCGATTGAAGTTCCTCTTTTATGACTCTCTGAGCTTCCGGACTTCCTTCATCTGCTGATATTCCCGATGAAAGAATCGCATCGTCAGCAACTGCTTGCCCCATTACAGAAGAATCGCAAATTTCACCGGCAATTTCTCTCGGAGTAGTCGGAACTTTGACAGATTCAGGCGATGAACCTGTGATCATCTCTGTAAGTTCTGATTTCGACTTCGAGACGGATTTACCGAGATTTGCCATGCACTCTTCTTTTTCTGATTCGGAAAGGTCTGACGTTAGAGCCTTCATTTCGTCAGCAAACCATTTCTCTTTACTCTTGCCCTGAGAGATTGCGCTTGCAAGGGATTTTGCCTTCTCCTGATGGATTGTCAGGGACATGGTTATCTCTCTGGTGATGCTGGTTATCTCTGCCGACGATTTATCCGACATATGTACTTGAAGTTCCTGCGCGAGCCAAGAGCTGACCTCCATTTTTCCCTTGTGCTGTGCGTAGCTTTCAATGTACTCACTGAACATTGACCTGATTGCGCTTTCCTTCTCCTGTGCGTTCATGCTTATATCGCCCTTTATTCATCATTTGATTTTCTTATAAGAGAAATAGACTGCCTCTTCAAACCGATTACTGCCCCTGCTGTTGGCTTTACGTATTGCAATGCCCATATAATTAGATTGGTATTTACAGGCATCAGAGACAGAATAAGACCCAGAACCCACGTAGCCTTCTTGACCATATGCTACATGCAGCTTATCTCCGCAGTTGCCCTCATCAAATAGATTGTACACTCCCTCGCTTTCAATTATTACCCAGCCTTTTAAGGGAGTCTGTGCAGGTATTTCCACAAGGAACAGGCCATCTTCAATTTCCTCGATTATAATTCCTTCCTGTGTTTTTCTGGCAGGTTTGGTTTCCGTTTCCGGCAATTCCTGACGGCTTCCTGACCCTTTTTCTTCTGCACGAGGGTGTGAGTCTTCTGCCTCGCTGCTGGACGACTTGATGTCCGTTTCTTCCGCAGTCTTTTTCTCGCCCGCAATGTGCTGTGAATTTTCTTCTTCACGGCTTGCCGACTTGATGTCCATTTTCTCGACAGTCTCTTTTATCTTCTTTATCTTCTCCTTGAGTGTTACGGAAATTGATTTCGTATCCTTGATGATGCTCAAAAGGTCATCGGTCTTTATCGTGTCGCGGTTATCAATGAATGCAAGCTCGATTGTGTCCTTCACGACCGCTTCAATGTCCGCACCGTTGAAACCTTCCGTGCCTTTTATCAGGGCGATGCTGTCAATTTCCCTGCTCCATTTGCGGCGTTTCTTGAGGTGAATCTCGATTATCTTCCTGCGTTCCTCAGCGTTCGGCAAATCGACAAAGAATATCTCATCAAAGCGTCCTTTCCTCAGAAACTCAGGAGGAAGCCACGAAATATCATTCGCGGTCGCAACAATGAAGACGCTGTTATCCTTCTCCTGCATCCACGTGAGGAACTGCCCGAAGAGCCTCGTCGTTACGTCAGAACCTCCGCTGCTTCCAACGCCGGAAAAAGCCTTCTCGATTTCATCTATCCATAAGACGCACGGACTTATGGCCTCAGAAACCGATAATGCCCTCCGCATGTTGTCCTCAGACTCGCCTACATATTTCCCGAGAAGACGGCCGACATCTAACCTGACTAACGGAATGTTGAACAGTCTCGCAGTGGCCTTAGCCGTCAGACTTTTTCCGTAGCCGGGCATTCCGACGATCATGATTCCCTTTGGAACGTCAACGCCGAACCTTATGGCCTTGTCCAAGTCCGCAAAAATCTTCGACTTCCTGATGAGCCATTCTTTGAGGTTCTCAAGCCCGCCGATGTCATCGATCGTTTCCTTGAAGTTCACGAGTTCAAGCATTCCCGATTTCGTGATAAACTGCTTTTTCTCGTTGATGATGAGCTGCTTTTTCTCGGAAGTTATTGTGCCTCCGTTCTGATAGGCAAGGTTAAGGATCTGCCTTATCTGAAACTCATTGAGTCCCCTGAACGAAAGAGCTATATCGTTTATCACGTCCTGCTCAATCTTTATATCAAGGTCGGAGGCAAACTCCCTGATTATCCCGTCAATCTCATCATCAGAAGGAAGAGGAATATCGAAGACTGTGATATAGTTTTCGAGTTCAATGGGGATCGTAACTTTCGGCGAGACGATGAAAACCGTACCATGATAGTTTTCACGGTACAGATTATCTTCCGCAATCCTTTTCAGGAGGGAAATGATTTCCGGGCGGTCAAGCTCCCTGTGAATATCCTTCAGGACGAAGAATGTATGCTGGTCGTAACCGTCCTCGCGGTGATTCTTGAGGAAAACGTCAAGGCTGCATTCATCGAGTGGGCTTTTTGTCTGAAACTCAACCTCGCCGAGAGCATTGTTATATTCGATTATGTACGCATCTTGACCGATGTTCCTCAAGGCACTGTCAACGACATTAAAGTCGAAGTGGTTGATGTAGATGATGGAGTGAAGAGCATCAACGTATGACGAGAGCAAGTCCTCTGATTTCTTCTGCATGGTCAGACCTCCATGTAAAGCAGTTTATCTTCTCGGGATTGGCTTTGGTAGTCAATGCCTTCGAGAATGACAAACTTGCCGTTTATTTCATCAAAGGCCATACTCTTGCCGTTACAAGCTCTGATTAGCTTTTCACTCTCCATGTGTAGAATCATACAGCGTTTATTCTTAGGTTCAATATCCTTGAACAACGGATTTTTACCCCCTGCAAGTGTATCCCCTGCAAATTCCTTCAGATTATCGCCCAATATTTTCTTCAGAGCGTCATAATCTCCGGCCAGCTTGCATATTCTGTCATATATGCCCTTAGTTGCCACTGTGATGGTGTAGCGTTCTGTGCGCCCGATACGCATGGGGGCAGATTGCTCCGTCCCGTAAAGCCTCATCTTCGGCCGCATAAGCATAGCGAAAATTGCCATAGGAACCTTTTCCAGAAAGAGCCTCGCAACGTTATCGAACTGCATATAGAACAGCTCATAATAGCCCTCCTCGATTTCCTGAAGTGTCGCCTTAATCAGAGGCATGTTGTCCTTGTTGTCGAGGATTTTGTCGATTAGAGCTTCATATTCTTCGTGATAGTGCTTGACTATAAGCTCCTGATTGTTTCCGACTTCCTTGTACTTCCTGAGCCATGCCTGACGATTCTTCGTGTACTTGAAGATGAAGGTATCCTTCTCAATGTCGGCCATGTCGGTAGTAATGCCGAAAATTTGGACGAGCGCGGTGATGATTTCGATTTCGTCTTTTGACGTGATTGCGCTGACTTTTTTCAGTTCCTCCGAAAAGCCCCTGACATTTAGCCAGCGTTTCAACAATCAGTTCTGGAAGTAGGAAAGTACATCTTCGACCGAGAAGTTGTTTCTGAGGTCCTCAAGAGTCCTGATAGGCTTTCCGTCGCATATGAGATTGAATTTGATTGTCTTGGCCATTTCTCTAACGTGTCATCTGCCAGTCATGGCCGCCGCCGAACGGATTCCTGTCGCACTTACCGGCTGGCGGGCAGTTGTCGGAATTAACGCCTCTTCCGCAGAAACGGCACCTCCAGAAATGTCCTGACGCGAATGCAGCTCCGCTCAGAACAGTCAACAACACGATTGCACAAAGTACTAGCTTGAGCAATGCTTTCACCTTCCTGTTTGTTACTTTATGTTTACTCAATTATAGCAACTTCAGCACATCTCTGTACAGCGAATCAGCCCGCCATGCCTCAGCGGAAATCATAGAGCCTGTCATCTGTCCCGGGCACCTCAGAATTGTACGCGACAATCACAATGTCAGGCTTCTCAGTCCGAATGAATGTCTCAACGCTCCCGGTAAAATGCCGGAGATCAATCTCGTCGGTGTACTCAATGCCGAGCGCAACAAACGGCACAACACAATTCGACAATGACGCGTGAATGAACAGCACTCGTTTCCCGTCATCATTCCTGAGGTTGTGTATCCTGCCTAACGGCTGGTCGGCGTATTTGTACGCGGCGTAAGGATTCTGCCTGTAATAGTCCTTAGGTTCAATGTGCCTCATTTCGTAGATCACCGACAAATCTCCGCTCACGTCAAGGCCAGCCGCCGGAACTTCCCAGTGTATGAGGTTGTCGAATTTCGGGTATATCAGCGCAATGTCATCGGGAGTCGTGCGTGATAAAGTAACTTTCTTCCCCCTCGAACCCAAGAACCATTCGGGATAAACGGTGTAATTGAAGTTTTCGGGATTGAGAATTTCCGGGTCAACGTTCCAGCCGTAATCGTCCCGGAATATCTGCAATACATGCTTTGCCACCCATAGCCCCGTCTCAGGCTTCCAGTGATGGTCAGTCCTGAAGAATGACGCGTGATGATTCATTCCGTCCTCGTGAAGAATCTCACGGAAGTCGTAATACTTCACCCCGTAATCCTTGAGCATGGCCAAGAATCTGTCGGCGTTCGGGTTTATGTAGTCGAATACGCCGTTGATCCCCGCGTCCTCAGACTTGCACACGTTGAGCGGAAGGTTCATGTAAAGAAGCTCCGTGCCATTCTCCCGGCAGAACGCCTTGAAGTCCCGCATAGCTCCGGCATCATGTGATACATCTTTGCTCATGACGAGCGCGATCAGTGAGCCGTCATCAGCCTTCACTACCGTGTTGTAGCCCCCGATTGGCGCGACATTCCAGTTGATAAGCTCCTCGTACATTCTTTCAGCCTCAACTATCCTGTGATAGCCTTCGAGGTACTTTGACGTGTATTCTTCGAGGCTCTGCTTAACGTAATCGAACGTTGACAGCTCTTGAGGCGCAGGGGTAACGATGTGAGTGCTTCCGTCGCTGAAGGGGTAACGTTTCTCCCAGTCGACAGAAACAGGAAACTCAACCGCTGACATCTCGCGGATATATTCTGTGCGCTGTACACGGCTGTAAATCACAAGGGACATAAGCGACATTATCACTGCCAGGAAAAATATTGCTGTGAATCTTTCAGGCTTCATTTTCATCACCCCGCTAAAAGTTGAAGTATATGAATGGATTGTAGGTATCACTGACTGCGGCGAATACTGAGACTGTCAGAACAGCGCAGAGGAATAACGCTTCAGCTGTCTTGTGGGATTGAAGGAATTTCCCTGCAGCCGGGAAAGCTCCTAGACATGCTGCGAGGATCACGGACCATGAGCCTTTGAGGCAGAACATAAACCCGCCGTCCAAGAAAGCATTGCCGTTAAGCCCGAACATTGACGCGATATATCGTAGTCCGCCTGTTACAGTATTAGACCTGAATATTACCCCCGCCAATATGACCGCCAGCATCGTAAGGACATGGCCGGCGTGTTTCCCTGTCTCACGTTCAGCCACAAGGAGAACGAAATATATCAATCCCCACAAGATGAACGTCCAGTTTGCTCCGTGCCATATCCCGGTCATCAGCCAAATGGTCAACAGATTCAGCAGATTCCGCGAATGTGAGACACGACTTCCGCCCATTGGTATGTAGACGTAATCCCTGAACCATGTTGAAAGCGAGATGTGCCACCTGTGCCAGAAATCCGTGATGCTTGCGGCCATGTAGGGATAGTTGAAATTCTCCTCGAAGTGAAAGCCGAACATTAAGCCAAGTCCTATTGCCATGTCGCTGTACCCTGAGAAGTCAAAGTATATCTGAAGCGTGTAAGACAGTGCACCTAACCATGACATCATAACGGAAGGGCTGACGACGTAATCGAAAACGTTATCCGCTATTTGAGCCAAGAAGTTTGCTAGTAGTACCTTTTTCCCCAAGCCGTAGATGAAACGCCTCACTCCCTCCGAGAAAAGGTCAAAGCTCTCATTGCGCTCCGTGATTTCGGCCTCAATCTGGTTGTAACGGACAATAGGCCCTGCGATAAGCTGCGGGAAGAACGAGATGTAAAGCGCGGTATAAAGCGGATTACGCTGAGGCTTCGCTCTTCCGTAATAGACATCGAAGACGTAGCTCATCATCTGGAACGTGAAGAATGATATTCCGATCGGGAGGGCAATGTTGACACGTTCAAGCCCAAGATTCTCCGTGATGAAGCCGGCATACTTGAACACTCCGAGAATAACGACATCAAGACTCACAGCCGATGTAAGCCATAATTTTGGGTGAGATGATTTTGACATTGCCAGTGATATTAGCCAGTTCACGAAGATAGAAGCGAGCATTATGAAGATGAAAACGGGTTCTCCCCACGCATAGAACATAAGGCTTGCTGCGAGGAGAATGTAGTTGCGCGCTGCCCGGTGCTTAATGGCGTAATAGATTATAAGCAGAGCGGGCAGAAATACGAACATGAATACGCCTGATGAGAATACCATGATGATATTACCGCTTCACGTAGCCTTCCCCAGATTTCATGACTCTGATTATTCCGGGAGGTGTGATGTGCATTCCAGCAATCGGAATGTCCCTCCACGCTGCATAATCAAGAATGAATTTCCTCGACTGCACAGCCTTCACTGGGTCAGTGTCATATCTCACGGCAATTTCGGGGTGAGGGAGCTGGATTTCCGGGAAGTGCATTATGTCGCCCGCAACAATCAGCTTCTCACCGTCAGCCTCAACGAGATATGACGCATGGCCTGGCGTGTGTCCTGTCGTTTCGATTGCCTTGACTCCCGGAACAACCTCATCACCGAACGCGAACTGCCTCACCGTGTAGAGCTTCAGAGCGGAAATCACGGACTCGTTCTTTATCTCGTTGACCCAGTAATCATACTCAGGCTTCGACACGTAGACCACAGCATTCGGGAATGACGCTTTCCCGACTGAGTCGACAATTCCGCCGAAGTGATCGGGGTGAAAGTGAGTGATTAGGATTGCGCTGACACTTTCGGGGGCGATGCCTTTCTCATCGAGCTTTGAGAGTACAGACTCGTCGCGTAATCCTGCGTCAAAGAGTATCCCGCTCTCTCCGACTTTGACGAAGAACGCGAGAATCTGGCTCGGCATTTTTCCGGAAGGGTAGTATTCCGACGTGAGGGACTCCGGCACGTTCAAGAGAAGTGTCGTGTCGCTGTGTCCCTGAACGTCAACGAGCGGCAAGACCTCAATCCCTCCTGCATACGAACACGAGGCCATCAAAACGGTAACGATTAGCGCGATTATTACTTTCGGCATTTTTATCTTCTCCTTCATGAAAATTTTTCATATGAAATATAATAACGCAAAATCTCTAAAGAGGTACAGGAATTATGAGGAAACTCACAGCAAGATTCTTAGCGTCAATTCTTCTCGTCGTTCTCATATCGTCGGCTTCGTTTGCGGTGCCTCAGGTCAACAGCGAGACATTCCCTCTCGAACGGAACGGCTAAAGTCTCAACCTCGAACGCTTCAGCACAGTGTCGGGAGACTACGAGCCTCTGTTGCTTGTTCATGGCCTGACGTACTCATCGCATGAGTTTAACGTTGACTACAAGGACTACAGCCTAGCAAAGTATTTTGCAAGAAGGAATTATGATGTCTGGCTTCTCGACATTGCAGGCTACGGGCAGTCGCAGGAAGTTGAGGACGGATTCATGCCAAACTCGGACTACGCTGCTGAGGACATTGCGGCGGCGGCGAAGTTCATTCTCGGGAAGAGCAAGGCGGAGTCGCTTGACGTTCTCGGCTGGAGCTAAGGGACTTGCTTGTCTCGCCGGAGAAACGCTTAATCTCTACGGAGAAGCTCACGATGCCCGTTCTGATTATCGCGGGGGGCTGCTCACGCTATGATACCTGATGGTGCAGTCGAGTACTCGAACAATTCATATCCTTTTCTCTGAACATTTTGCGCTGCTATCAGGGCATATCCCAAGCGTGCAAGCTGCTTCTGCGTTACGCTTTTAAGTGTCGCATAGAGTTTATATGCTTTATCATCTTCTACATCAGTTGCCCTTGAGAACTCAACCGTTTTGAAAAACTCAGCTAAGCAAACCTCGTACTCTTCGTCCGTAAGTACTTTTCCGTCAGGGCGATAAAGATAGACATACTTTCGGGCGGAGTTATGCCCATTGGCCACAGCTTTCTCAAAATAGCTGATACCTCTCTCAATGTCCACATTACAGCCCACACCATTGCACAGCATATTACCGACAGTTTCGCAGGCAAGGCCGTTTCCGAGTTCAGCAGCTTTCATAAGCCACTTAAGGGCACTCTCGTAGTCCGGCCGTTTTTCATTACGCAAACTCCAGGGGAATATTGGCTCGCCTTGAATAAGAAGTTCTTCTAAGTTAGAAGATTCTACCGCACGGAATTTCCCTGAGAGATACATTCCGGCAATACAAATCATAGATGGTGTGTCTTCCATCCCGCTGCCTCTTCATATTTTTCCTGTTGCTCCAGCTCAAGGTCTTCTTTTCGGTATTTCTCAGAAGCTAAACTTTTCTCTTCATTACCCATATCTTTGCCTTCCTCAGGCGCTTTCCATAAAGTATGGAGTAACTCTACGAATTGAAAGGAAACTAGATAAGATAAAAACTGCCCTGCCAGAACAACTGCTCCAGCAGGGCAAAATTATTTCACTGCTATAACCGGCGAGTAAATTACTCCTTCATTCAACCATATCGATACAGTAATGTTCCGGCTTTCGGGAACAACCGTGGTTTCAGCTCCTGTATCATTATAGAACTCCGCAATCTCATCATCTTCTGATGGATTGTCGGAATTTGCTATGTACAGCAGTTCCGCACCTTCAGGGGCATTATCGCTCAATATGACATCGAACTCGTACGTTCCAGCCTCGTCAGACGATATTGTCCCAAGCTCTGCAACAATCACATACCCTTCCGAATAACTGTAAGCCTCATTCCGTAAAGGAGCGATTACATTTTCGCCGACTCCAAAGTCATCCCCAAAGGTGCCGACTTCGTTCTCGGAGGCAGCGTTGCCGGGAAGTGAATTGCTCTTTGCGTTCACTGCTAGCGAGAAACTCTTCTTGACTTCTTTCACGGGATTTGATGCGTAAATCTTCACCGTGAATTTCTTTCCTGACACTGTGGGGATTCCCTTTATCGTGTCCCCTTCAATGTGAAGTCCGTCCGGAAGTCCTTCAGCCCTCCATGTTATCGG
>CALGGR010000152.1 GCA_937915755.1 uncultured Fretibacterium sp.
CAGGCGGTATATACTTACTTTTTTGTATTTTTTATATGCCAAGAATTGTTCAATAAGTTCATTAGATCCGCCCTTATTTTCCAAAAGGATATCAAACCCTTTCAATACTATTTCGCTAATGCGCTCTTCACATACTCCGGGAAGTGCCTCAAGATAATTAGAAATACTTATAAAGATTTTCATTAAACTATCTCCTTTCCATATAATAGTTTTAGTTATTTTAGTGATTTTAGGAATGCTTATTGTTTCGAGTTTTGAACAACCAGAAAAAGCACTTCCTTCGATTTCTTCAACCAATGGAGCATCAATTTGCTGAAGATTTTCACAATTCGAAAACGCTGAATAACCGATATGCCTGACATTGTTTAAGTCAATGCTTTCGAGGCGTGTACAAACATTAAAAGAAGACTCCTTTAAATCCAAAACATTGGGCATACTAACTCTTTTTAAACGAAAACAATTACTGAAAGCACCTCTCCTGATATAGACGGCCTCGGGCAAATCCACAACTTCAAGACTGATACATTTCTCAAAAGCTAACTCGCCAATTATTCTTACCAAAGGCATTTTTAACTCGGATAAATTGAAACAATTTCGGAACGCTTCATCATATATATTTATTGCATTGACAAGCTCAACTTTTTTCAGATTAAAACAATTTTTGAAAGAATCACCTTCGATTTCTACGGCTTTTGGCATAATAACTTCGCTAAGATTTTCGCAATTTTCGAACGCGCTAACGTCCACGTGTTGAACTGAAGGCAGGTAAACACGTCTCAGTTTTTTACAATTAGAGAAAGCACATAAGCCTATATTTTTCACAGACGATAGATCGATTTTTTCAAGCTCACTGCAATTTTTGAACGCAAAACCCTCGATATTTTCAACATCTAACGAAGTGAACGAGAGTAAATTTGAATCAAACAGGCTTTCTTCGCTTGAATCATCAACGTTATTTTCGATTCTTAAATTTTCGATCACAAGATGATACGGCTTGTCAAATTTCAATATTTTCTCCAATTGTCTTAAACTTGTTGATCCGTCCCCTGTGATAGTTATCGTATCTCCAGACTGATACGAAGGAAATTCACCGCACTGCAAGTCCTTGAAAGAAATTTTTATGTCCAAATCTTTTCTCCTTTGAATGTTACTGATAGTTGTTATTATATCAAAAACCATGAAAAAATAAATCATGGTGTAAAATATTTAAGAGGTGAAAAAATTTATGCCAAAAGATATGTCGTCAGTACGTTACAAAAGGCTGTTAAAAATTATTGCGCTCCTACAATCAAGACGCAGGGTATCACGTGATGAACTCGAAGAAGTCGGGCAATACACTTTTGAGAAAAAGAAGAAAGGTTACGAACAGAACAGAACACTTCAAAACGATCTCGATTTTCTTCGTGATGAAGGAGCTGAAATTATTTACGACAGACACTCAAAATTATATATCCTCGAGCATGACGGATCGTTCATAGTCAACATTAAAATCTCTAAAGGAGAAATTGAGGCTTTAAGTGCAGGCTTGAAAATGGCTTCTCACTTCTTACCGCACTTGAACGAACAAGCAAAAAATTTGTGGAATAAGTTGGCCGTTTACATTCCTAAAGATTTAACAGAAGCAGGAAATGATTTAGCTAAATCCACAGTCATTGCTATTCCAGTCGCTCCTGTGAAGGCTGAAATCTTTAGTCTTCTCATTGAAGCTAAATATAAAAAACGTCCCGTTAATATTCGTTACGTTTCGCCCGGCAAAAAAGGAAGACAATGGATTTTATCTCCTTACGATTTTTATTTCAGGGGTAACGCTTGGTACATGGTTTCATATAACCACCATCACAAAGTGTTAAGCACTCATCGAATTAGCAGAATTATCACCGCTTCTTTCGCTTTTGACACTGATTACGTTTCACCAGAAGACGGCGGCTTCTCTGAAGATTACGTTTCAACGGCTTGGCACATAGCTCCGGGCACCGAAAAACATTTTGTGAAAATTAAACTTTTCGGAAATCTCGCCGATTCAATGCGTGAAATTAAATGGCACCCAACACAAAAAATCGAAGAATTATCCGACGGAAACGTTATTTTGACCGCTGAAGTTCCATATCTTGACGAAGTTGCAAGGTGGGTCTTAGCCGGTGCCCCCAACGCAAAAGTTATCGAGCCGGAAGAATTAAAATCAATCGTCAGGGATTTTGCAATGAAAGTTATCGAATAATTAGATACTAATATTACTATTTTATCCAAAATATGATATAATACACTATATATTTTCATGATTTAACTTTTTCAGAATAGGAGAATGTTATGTTAGGAGCAATTATTGGCGACATTATAGGCAGTCCTTACGAATTTGAACCTCATAAATCGATCGATTTTCCCTTGATTACAAACCGCTCGTACTTCACAGATGACACTGTTATGACTTGTGCTATTGCTGAAGCATTAATGAACGTAATTTCAAAACATGGAAATATCCCCTCAGAAAAAGACTTTGAAGCTGAAGTTATTAAATCCATGCAAAAATTCGCAAAAAAATATCCGAACGCTGGTTATGGCATTAGATTCATGGACTGGATTAAAAATCCAAAACCTTATAATAGTTTCGGCAATGGTTCTGCTATGCGTGTTGCTCCCGTCGCTTGGGCTTTTGAAAACCTCGAAGATGTTGAAAAATTTGCTGAAGTAAGCTCGATAGTCTCACATGACAATCCTGAAGGTATAAGAGGAGCAAAAGCTACGGCAGCGGCAATATTCTTAGCACGTAAAGGAAAAGATAAAAACGAGATAAAAGAATACATTTGCAAAAAATATTATTACGATCTCACACGAACGCTTGAAGATATAAGACCTTATTACGTTTTTGATGAAACTTGCCAAAGAAGCGTTCCTGAAGCCATTATCGCATACCTTGAAGCTTCTGACTTTGAAAACTCAATACGAAATGCAGTATCACTCGGCGGAGACGCTGACACTCAGGCCGCTATTGCCGGGGCTATCGCTGAAGGAACTTGGGGCTTGCCGAAAATTATTACTGATGTGTGTTTACAACTGCTTGATGATTTTTTAATCAATGTCGTAAATAAGTGGCGAATTTGGCTTAAATCATAGTCATAGTCCAGCTCATGAAATACAGCATGGGGTCGAAGCACACTGCTATTATACACAATAAAATCATGACCCCTAATACGTGTACTCTTCATAAAATTTTCCCCTCAAAATAACATTCTCGTATGTAGTCATGAGGCTGATAGAAAAAATCTGAATTGAAATTCGAGAGACTGTCGCTGATCCATGAGCTATAAACTTCATTGAGCGTTTGAATAATTTTTTCCCTGTCTGAAATATTCCCTGAAACGTCTTGAATCAGTCGAGCGTAAACCTTGCCGATGTCCCAATAACTCGGAACCGCATATTTACAAGTCGCTACGTTATCAAAATCCCCCGTTCCTAACTGGCGCAAATTTATATATTCGTCAGCAACCTTTGAAATAGGCTCACAGTGAAGGACATCAATGAACTTGTATATATGCTTTATCGTTTCATGTCCCAACGACGAGACAACCTCATTTCTTGCTAATTTCTGTCGCCGCCCTATAAATTCAATCAGACTGCAAAGAAAGAATAAATTATTATTCGTCATCGTAAATCACTTCATATCCTCGTAAAAATTTTAACGTTGCAAGAGCACGAACGGTATGAAAACTTATTTGATGTGTCGGTCTCTTGAATTTCGCAAGCTCCCAAAATGCGGCTCGTGAAATTTCTCCGTCAATGAAGCCTTGATTGAAAATCGTATCGTCAGCCATTGGCCCTTCGACAATATCGTAATCGTGAGATTTTCCGCTCCTGCACGATACAATAAAATCAAGCCATTCTTCAGTCATGGAAGTAAAAACAAGTGTACGAAGATTCTGCGACGAAGTATAAGAATATTCGTTGACTACACCAGTCCTGCCATAGCGTGTCGCCCAGCGTTCAGCCTGTTCCTTGAAATACGTGCAGTAAAAGCCGAAGTAAAAATCCTTGTTATATCTTGCGGTTCGTATCTCAGGTAATTCAATTATTTCTTTGCCACCGTGATAAATAATTTTATTGTCTGTCATTTCGTTCTCTTAATCTTGTTCCTATCAGGACTATAATGACGGGGTCAAATATCACTGTTGTTATAAATAAGCGTGCTCTGACCCCGAACCCATAATGTCATTCAAAACTTTCGACTGCCTGCTATGCCTTTGACTTAATCTCAAAATTTTCAGGGCTGCCTGCCTCTTGCCATTTTATAAACAAAGACTGAACTTTATCACGAATTTCATCTGGTATTTCATCTTTGAAATACGATTGTAAGTCCTTGAAACTGACTTCAGTATTCTCGCCTTCAAGTTCCGCCTCACTCTCTGTATCAGCTCCGTTCTCAGGCTTTGAGACTGCTTTAGAAGCTTCCGTCCATTGATTTATAACACGTTGTAATTCTTCCAAATCTAATCCTGGATTTCCCCTGAACAGTGTTTTTATAGGTGCAGCCATAGAGACAGGAATAAAGGCATCATCGCTCTGTAAAAAATCAAATATAACCTCCTGTTGAGATTCGCTCAACGTGGACAGTATCTCTCCAGATCTTCATAGAAGGCTCAAAAAACTGTCAGTCGTCCGTCAGTCGTCCAGAGTGACGAATTTACAAGAGGAGGTAGTTATTAATGGAAGCAGTTTTCAAGAAGGCAAAAGCTAAGTCAAAGTCCCAGCTTCAGGCGCAACGAACTAAAATAGACGGTTGTATATGTCGGAACAATGTAGTTACGCCAACACACATATATAACCAAGAAAAGTATTGCACAATGATTGCGTTTCCTATGGACGATCAACAAACAATCTCAAGCATAGATAACGCTATGAGAGCAGCGTTTGAACAGAACCGTAAAAAATTTAGTGAAAACGGTAAAGAACTGGCGTACGAAGAAGTTGTAAAACCGATCAAAGAAGATTACGACATACCCAACTTCTAATTTTTAAGAGCTACTGCAACTGACCAACCAGATATTATTGACGGTCATAAAAAGCCTCTGCAGTTAACCTCAGAACCCGTCTTTGGTGCAAGAGCGAAAGTTTCCGTACTTTTCAGAGCAACTAAATTGGGTGGTATTCCTCGCATTTACGCTGATTTACAGAATATACAACTCATTAAAAATCAGAACTACCTAGAGGACATCAACAACTTTACCGCTAAGGACGATTTCGATGAAATTTCTGATGACGAAACAGATTAACCGTCCACAGACAGGGGAAATCAAATTCATGTTGCCAGCATTGAATTTTGATTCTTACCCTGTCTCAAGCAAAGTCGTGAAGCACGGTTTTTTATTTATACTCATTTTTTAATTATATCATTCCGTGCTTCGTTCGACATATTTTTATCAATACGAAAGGAGCAACAAAATAGCTAGTTTTTTAGCCTCTCCAGCCATAGTTGAGGAACTCGAACGAGAGAGTTCTTTGTCGAAGGAGCTACTCATATCGGCTGGTTGGCAGGAACACTTTTTACGGAAAGATACGCCTTCTGGAAAAGAAGAAGCACGAGTTTGGGCGCGAACAGTTTTAATCAGCGAAAAATACTCCAAGTATTACGCTCGAAAATCCATCGCTCATGTCTCGGAAACGTCAATCTCCGGCAACAACATTATGGGAAAAATCAGTGCATCACAGGAATTAAACACGGTGTCAATTTCTCCTGTTGTATATAACGATGACAGCACCAGACACCTTGACGATATTAAATCCTTCAGCGACCTGCCTTCCATTAAGGCTATGCGCTACGATTGGCATTCCCTCGTTATCGGGTTCGACACTGAGTTCTTCTACATCGGTTCTGACAAAGAACAAAAACGTTTCATTTTGTCGTACCAATTCGCTTTTTATGATCCAATTGACTACGGTAAAATTCACGAAGTCGTTTTCTTTCCAGTGTCCAAGTCAAGACTTTCATTTTGGCGCATGTTATCTTGGATTTTTACTGAATACAATTTATGCAAAGCTTATGACTTTCGTAATGCTCGGCGATGGTATGCTACAGTAAAATCTGGCAAAAGAAAAAAATTCAAATCACCAGAAGAAGCATATGAGAAGTCTGTCGTAGAGGAAGAAAAAGCGGCACTGTCTAAACAATTCGGTGAAGACGGCAAGCCCTTCAAATCAGAAAAACGCTCAGACGGAGGATACACAGTTGAGTTATTCGATTTCCCGAAAAATAACATAACTTTGGTCTGCCACTACGGACAAGCGGATATTTCAACTTTCAAGACTCCCAAGTGTGAAGAAGACATCTTGGACTCTGACATCATCGTACAATGCAACGATATACAGAAGGGATTAGTGAGCTTACAACCTATTTATAAAACGATTAAAGTCGTTCAAAAACCACATAAGTTTTATTCACTGAGCTTGATCATCAGAGATACTAGGTGTTTTGCACCCGCTGGTCTGCGAAGCCTTGATAACTTAGGCCAATCTATCTCGTTGCCTAAGTTGAATTTGCCGTATCTTGACTACGGAGCTGCTATCGAACACATGGATAAATATTTCACTACAGATCCTGTAAATTACATGGAATATGCCATTAACGACAGCGTGATATGCCTGATATTTTCCAGTGAACTTTGGGGAATAAACAAATTTATGCCTGTTACATTAACGGCTGGTGCTGTAAAAGCTACTCTACCAATAATGAAAGAACACTTCGGGATCAAAAATGATAAAGAGTTCAACCTGCTTTATCGTGGACTGATAGAAATGCCTTGCGGAAAGGAAAAAAATCCTAATCCCAACGGTCGAAAACTTAAGCATAAAAACTTTGGGAAACATGCTCTGATGAGGCTGGCATTATTACTGACAAAGCAGTAAAAGCATATTGCGGCGGTCTTAACGAGTGCTTTGGCGTAGAATATGTTGACAAAACGACTCACGATTTCGATCTGATAAGTGCTTACCCGACTTGCATGTCTTGTATCGTAGATCCTGATTGGGCAAGCGACGATTTGATTACAAGAACTATTGAGAAAATGGAATTAACACTCGATGATTTCACGTCTCCTTTCGATCTAATATTCGGCGACATTAAATTCGAGTTTCCTAAAAATGTCCTATTCCCGTGCATACCTATAAACGTCAATGGAAGCTTGATTTTTCCTAGAACTTCCGAAGGTTTAACAAAATGCTATGCTTCAGCTCCTGAAATGTATCTCGCTCTACATCTGGGAGCACGGATTTTTCCACGACGGGTCTATGTTGCAAAACCGAAAATAATGCAAGACGGTTCTCCAAGCAAATGCTTATACAAAGTAGTCAAACAATCTGTTGTAGGTAGAGAAAATGCCAAAAAAACCTTCGGAAATAATAGTTTTGAGCAAATGATCCTAAAGAATTGCGTAAATTCAACATATGGCAAAATTGCACAAAACATTAAGTCAAAGTCCTCTTGGGACGCTTACTGCGAAAAGATGGTAAAAATAGGTGCTTCTGCTCTGACTTCTCCCGTCCATGCATGTCTGATCACCGCTGGCGTTAGAGCCATTTTACGTGCCACCATGAACCAGCTCTCTGACCTCGGACACAAATGCTATTCTGTTACTACAGACGGGTTCATCAGCGACGCTCCTTTCGAAGTTGTGGAAAATCTCGACCTCTACGGCTTCAGAGATATTTTCGGAGCAGCACGCGAGCAACTAATCGGTTCTTCTAAAATCTGGGAAGAGAAGCACACGCAATCTGCGTTCTTAAACTTCTCGACTAGAGGCAACATAAGCCAAGATGAAAACGGTGTCTGCGCTCACAATGGCTTTCGCGCTAGCTATCTCTATGAAGACGAAAAAGGTCAATCTGAAGATGTCAAAATCAAAAATCAGGGGGCTTTGGATCGTTACATAACAATGGCTAGCATTGTACAACGCACCGGCAGAGTTTGCTCTCAAGAAAAGCATTTCACTGGTTATAGAAATCTCTCGTACCACGGAACTAAATTAGATGAAAGAGAGGATTTTAGCGGGGAGGAACGGGAGAGAAATCTTCGTATGGACTTCGATATGAAGCGCAAACCTTTGGAAAACTCGCTCAGGCAAGAATTCATCACCGTTAGAGGTGCAACAGAACAAGTTTCGATAAGGGGCAAAACTACGATGCTCAACCTACCTGACGTTCCTCATTGTGAATTAGTCTGTTTCGATTCCGCTCCGTACGAAAATGTCAGTGAATATGAGATGTATCGAAAAGTTTACGAAGGCTCGAAGTGCTTGAGAACAAAAAACGATTGGACTAAGTTTTGGCTGAAAATTCATGCCCTGTTATCTGGCCACAATCAGCGAAAAAATATCCGAAATGTCGAATGGACCATTCTCATCAGCACAATTAGAGGTCATCGTCAAGGTTTATGGGACATTCCGGCACTCTCTGACCCGAAAAAAACTGTCAAAGAGAAAGTTGCTTGGATTAACAAATTTAACGACAGCGACAAAACATTCACTGAGAATAGCTGGAAAAATTGCGGTCGCAAAGATCGAAAAGATCAAATACTCAGCAAAGACGAGTGCGAAGCTTTACTTGAACTCATGCTCGCTGGCTAAGACTCACCATAAAATACCTGAATTTCATTTGCGTCTCATTTATTTGAGGTGCGTTTTTATACCCTCGAAATTCCACAAAAGAAATATCTTCATTCGGGTCATTACCGAACTCAATCGCTTTACTTGGAAGCTATTTACTTGCGAGTTTACTTAAATAATAATATGTATTATAAAGCCACAAATTACATTTTATAATTTTTCAGCACACACAATGTATAGAAAAGCCATAGAAAAATTAAAAAATTGGAAAAATTCAAAAACAAGGAAACCATTACTCATCACATGAGCAAGACAAGTAGGGAAAACATTTTTAATTAAACAATTTGGAAACGAAT
>CALGGR010000153.1 GCA_937915755.1 uncultured Fretibacterium sp.
AAGGCTTATTTGTGTAAGGGTCTCGCAAAAGCCGTATTCCTGTGCGGTCAAGGATAATATACGCCTCACGGAAATCACCGAAAGCAATGCAGATCGCATTCGCACCGATTGACGGCATGTCGTCATTGTAAGTGTAGGGGAAACCGAGTATTGAGTTTGGCTCGCCGCTCTGAAGTCCAGGCTGCCAAAGATAATTATTTTGGCTATCCTTCCACTTGCGAATTGTGGCGAGTGTCTGACGATTCATCATGAAACGTGCGTTCCCGTAGTAACGGCTCTTGAGGGCCGTGATTAAGTTGATGAGTAAATCGGCAGGATTTGTCGTGGGCATTCCGGCAGCGACACCTGTTGCAAGATACTGGAATGTTCCGAACGCTCTTGTGTCATCGTCAGTTGTAGCCATTGTTGCGGCCAAAAGCCCCTTCGGCTTGTTCACACCGTTGCCAGTTGTAAACGCAATGTTCTCCTGTTTCGCAAATTCGCGCTCAATCGAGGTTGTCAACCAGTTTTCGACGTTGAAGAAAATATCATCAATCGCTTTTTGAGTGGCCGATGGCTGTGCGTAAATCTCCCCGAATGTCGGAGTTACAACGTCCAGCTGAGGCGCGGTCGTTTCAGGTCTTGCAGTCGTTTCAGCAACCCAGCCGGAAGTTACGCCGCCAATGTCAACAAGCTGCTTGATGTCTTCGGTTCCTACGGTGCGAACATCGCAAACGGCTCTCATCGGGCTGTGGGCTTCGAGCATACTGTAGATGGTACGGCTCATTTCTTCGGGAACCGCATAGCCACCATCAGCATCAACTCCAACCTGTACGGCCTTGAGCTGTAATTCTGCAAGTCCATCAGTTTTCCCTTTGCGAACAAATTTGTCGAACGCTTTTTTGTGTTCTGACTTCACTTGGTCTGCAGGCGATATTCCCGCGAAACCTGGACGATTCATTTTCGCCTCAAGGTCGCTTAACTGCTTTTCCTTTTTCTGCAGGTCTTCTTCGATTTTTGCGAGCTTTGCTTCATACTCGCCTGCGTTACCCGTTCCCTTCTTCAGCTCTTCAAAACGAGCGTCGTTCGTTCGCTTATACTCCTCGAAAGACTTACCGATGTTTTCTAGTATCTCTTTAAGTTCCGCCATGCTATCTGCTCCCTTGCAATATAGTTAATAACTTTTGTGCTGCTCTGACTTCTTCCACGTCCTGAATGTTTTTCACCTCATCAATCAGAGCTTTGGAATTTGCAGGAAAAGTTACTAATGACACTTCCCACAAATCTATCTCTTTGAGCTTGCGGATATATTTGCCGTCGCGCTGCTCCCACTCCCATGCGACGGGGATATATCCAATCGACAGCCCCCTGATAGCTCTGTTCTTTATCAACACATGAGCTTCTTTAGCCTTCGGGATGTCGAGCAACAATCGGCCTTCTACCCACAAGCCTATTTCATCTTCCTTCATGACATCATAAATGCCGATAGGCTGATCGCTGGAATGTTGCCATAGCATCACAGGCTTTTTCATACCGATTGTTTTTGTGAAAGCACCATGAACGATGACATCATCGTAGTCATCAACATTGTCAAAAACAGCTCCGTATCCGCAAAACGTCCCCTCGTCGGTAAAGTCTTTTATGTCCAGCGAGTAACTTTTATATGTCAGAATCCCTTTGTCCGCCAAAAACCTCACCGTTCCTCTCCTGTATGTTCATATTCATCGGCGTCAAATAAATATCGCCACCTTCCCGCGGGTTCATGTTTTCAAGTTCTCGAACTTCATTCGGCGAATAGATACCCATGTTGATCCCCTTCTGATAGGCATCAAATCTCGATTGAAGTGCTCCACGCTGTAGCCCTTCCACGTTGAATTTGACTTGTATATTCGGATCGTCTTCGCTTAAAAGGTCCCGCCATATCGCGCCTTCCCACCGTCTAATCCAAGGGAGCAGCGTATAGCGTACATAACCCATGGACATTTGCTCTATGCCCGAACCCCAGCTTGTTGTCTTCTCTGTGCTTTGTATCATGAAAAGGGGGATACCGAAGATTCGGGCTATCTCTTCAACCTGAAATCTTCTCGTCTCTAGGTACTGGGCGTCAGCATTCGTCATAGACAACGGCTTAAACTCTATACCTTGCTCAAGAATTGCAGTATTACCAGCGTTCTCACCGCTATACGCGCTCTGCCAGTCATTTTTGAGACGGTCTAAGGCTTCCTGCGTTAATGTTCCTGGCAAACTCAGCACACCGCCAGGCTTTGCCCCATTTGAGAAAGTCGTCGCTCCGTGTTCTTGCGCGGCTAGGGCTAATCCTATCGTTTGACGTTCACTCGCTATCGGCGATAACCCTCTCACACCGTCCACACTTCGATACATCACATGAAATATCTCAGACTGGGGGACGGTCTTACTTGTGCCATTGGAAAATGTAACCATATATTGAAGCTCCCAGTTGTCCAACTGCCGGACAGCTATCGCTCCTGGCAAAAGAGGCAGAAGCTCTCGAACACACCCCGAATTGTCCCTTACCTTGTAGGCGTAGAAATCACCCCGCAAGCAAAGACACATCATCGCAAGCTCTCGCCAATTAAACGAAGTCAGCCATGAACACGGTCGGCGCGCCAATAGTTCATAAATCCAATGTGTTTTATCTTCTCTGCGTTCACCGTCAACAACCCTGTAAACCTTCAGCGGTAATTGTGCTATGCTCTCTGACAAAAGACCTATGCACGCAAATACAGCACTACACTGTAGCGCCGTAGACGGGGATACATACATACCCGCCGCTTTAAGACCATAAACGCCCGTCAATACCTGACTTATATTCTCAGCACTAATAGCCGCGCTTTTCTTTTCTCTCTTACGCTTTGGGATTACATTCACCCCCTTAAATCATTAGAAGCCCCCTGCTCTCGTAGACACTGGGGACTTCTCTCGTATTTATCTGTCTCGATATGGCTATACATAAAGCAACAATTCCGTCTATACGGTCTATGCTGTGTGCTTTGTCTGGCACGTAGTTTTCTGCGCTGTCCCTTTTCACCACAAGATTCGCGGCATTCCACCGCAACACAGGATTGTCGCCATGCTTCAATTCACCACTTAGGTATTCGCGCTCGAGTTCCTTCAATGCGGGGCTTAATGTTACCCAGCCTTGACGCACTGGCACAACGTTAAATCCTTCTTCTTCTAGCTGTATGGCTATCTGCGTTGCCATGTAAGGATCGTAGCCGATTTCCTTCAAACCTCGAAATTCCTTTGAGATTTTACGTAACCGTTCTTTGACGTACTCATAATCCACGACATTGCCTGGCGTTGCCTCAACAAATCCGCGTCGTACCCATGAAGAAAACGGCACTCTGTCCCGCCGTTCCCTCGCCGCCATATTGTCCTCTGGTATCCAGTACCAACAAAGGACATCGCCCGTTCTAGGGAACTTCAGCACTAACGCCGTAAGGTCATTCACTGTAGAAAGGTCTAACCCTGCGTAACACGGCTCATCTCGTAATTTTTCTATCGGGGTACGGCCTCCGCATAATGCCCAAGCGTCGGGATTTATCCAGCGGTCGTTGGACTGCGTCCACACGTTCATTCGATACTTCAAGAAAGTATTGAGCGCGGCTGGCATTTCCTGCGCTTTCGTAAGCTGCCTCTGTATATCATCAATTTTGACTGACACACCTAAATTTGGGTTAGCTTTTATCCAGACTGATTCGTCCCTGTAATCATCGCCCTCATCAAGGGTAAAAATTATGCCGCAGTAGCTGTCATCTTCCACATTTCCTTCAAGCACCTTTTCCGTATAATCGTGCTGTTCACGGCAAATACTCTCTCGTGATACTCCGGCTGTCGTTATTGCAAACATTAGAGGCTGACGGCGCGCTCCTGTTGCGGTTTCAAGAACGTCCCACAAATCACGAGTTTTGTGTGCGTGAAGCTCATCGATGATTGCCCCATGTATATTGAGACCGTCAAGACTATTGTAATCACTGGATAGAGGCTCGAATTTGCTGTTAGTCTTGAGGTCAAACATGTTATCCGCCCTAAGCGTTATTCGGCTTGAAAGGGCTTTTGACGCTCTCACCATTCGCACAGCTTCACCATGTACTAATTTGGCCTGATCTCGTTTTGTGGCCGCGCTGTAAACCTGCGCTCCTTGTTCTCCGTCGCATTCGAGCAGATAGAGTGCTACACCAGCTGACAAAGTTGACTTACCGTTTTTTCTCGATATTTCCAGATATGAAGTCCGAAATCTGCGATACCCCGTTTCGCGTTTCTTCCATCCGAAAAGAACCCACAAATACGCCTGTTGCCATGCTGCAAGTATGAAGCGTTGCCCTGCAAATTCGCCTGTCGAATGACGGAGAAAATCAAAGAAACGAAGTATTCGCTCTCCTGCGGCCTCATCGAAGTAAAGCCCTCGTTCCTCTCCATGCTGTAAATCGTTCATATGCCTCTGACAGAACAATTTTACCCATTTACAGACGGTCAAACGTCCTAACAACACATCAGAAATATATTGCTTTGCTATTTCGGGATTATTCTTCTGACACTGACAGGAAGTCATCAAATGCCGCTACCTCTCTGTCCTTCTTGATTTCGTCCGAGCCTCGCAGACGCATTCGCGCTGAGGGCGTTAATCCAAATTGCTCTTCGTATTTCAACGCCGCAAGCGAATTATCTCGATGTATTTGTAACGCTGGGTGCTTATGCGGGATTCCGTTCTTATCAAGGCTAATTACTCCTTCCCGTTCTACTATCGCGTTTGCTTCATACGCTATTCGTAAATGCTGTACATATCTCGCAAATGGTTCTGCGTCGCAAGGATTCAATATTCCTTGTTCGCTTAAAAGTCCTAAAGTTTTTTCCGCTCTCTTTACAATGTCAGACGGCAACCCAGAAAAAATCTTTTTGTCGATATCATCTTTCTTAATCTCTCCAAAATCTAACGTCTTTACTTTCTTCTTGTGAACCCTTCCGCCTAATTCTAAGAGTTTTCTCGGCGTAGGTTTCCTTCTCGTGCATATCCTCGTCGTAGAAGGCGATCTGCTTCGTGTAATCGGTACGGATCGAATTACATGCCAAAAGCGCACAGTCAAAACGGCGGTTCATGTCAAGCATACGGTTCACGTTCGGATATACACCCATGCGGAAACGCACGCGCGGATTGTCCAGGACATCCTGCACGCCGCCAATCACTTCATCCAGTATTTTCTCCGGCTCAACCGCGTGCGGCAGATAAACCAAAAAGGTGTCCGAATCCGTCCGGCACGCCACGCCGTGCTGCTTGCGCGTGATCGAACGCAGCTTGTTCGCCACCCGCTGCAAGATCTTGTCGCCGAAATCGCGCCCGTGCATCTCGTTGATGAGATGGAACCGGTTGACGTTCAAAACGATCGCGTCCATGCCGACATAGGGATAGCTTTTGTCGTGCAGGATCGCGTATTCCATGAAAAACTCACGCGTGAAAAGACCCGTTAAGGGGTCGCTTTGCGTCGCGGAAATGACGTCCTTGTTCTCGGACAGCTCGATCGTGCGCTTTACGCGCGCCAAAATCACCTCCGGCTGGTCATACGGCTTCGGAATAAAATCTGCAGCGCCAAG
>CALGGR010000154.1 GCA_937915755.1 uncultured Fretibacterium sp.
ATTCGGGCAGCTTCCTGGACATGTACAGCCGTGCCATCAAGGATAATATTCCTGAAGTGCTGGAGATCAACGGAATTGAAGATGAGATCTTCGATAGCTCCGTGCTGATGATCAATCCGCACAGGAAGGTCATCCCCGGCCTGACAAAGAAAGGGACCTGGAACCCTGACTCGAAGACCTACGTCAACTGCGGGATCTTCCAGAAGATCGCATTCCGTCACGCTGACGAATGGAACAATCTCATGTCCGGCGAAGACATCCGTCATCGTGAAGAGTGGGAAGAGAGCCGCAAGGCGATTGCTCTAAAGGAGCTTATCGATTACTGTCGCAAGTTCTATGCGGATATGGGAATCGATATCTCCAGCAAGAGCGATGAATCGATTCTGGACGCTGTGTATGACACGATTGTCCGGAACATCTTCAACACGGGTATGAAAGACGGCATGCTGACCGCTGTGATGCAGTGCTTCTGGCTCTGTTTCGGCGACCGGGTTGTGCGGACGCTTGAATCCAAACATCTTGTCTGCGATTTCGTCGATATCGACTTCGATGACGACGATGAATTGTTCAGCATGCCTGACTGCTAACGTTGCTCTGAAAATGAAGAGGGGCGCTGAATACGCCCCTCTTCTTACTTCGGTTCGACAGGCTCTCCGTTTTCATCGTCAAAGCCCCATTCTTTGGCGATTTCCGAATAGGAAGCCTGTCTAGCTCTCTCTGTCCAGTCGTCTGGTTCAGAGATTTCTTTCGGCCGACGCTTGGCATACTCAGCCCGCTCAGCCTCGGTCATTTCGTCCCAGAATTTAAATTCATCCATAGGTCGCTCCTTCTGGTTTGATAGCAAAATTATACTATAACCTAGAACGAACAGCAAGAAAAACTGTACAAATTTTTATTTTTTTTATTTTATGGCAACAAAGCCGGAGGCTGAAAAGCAGGCAGAGAAAGGAGTGCTGCCAATGTATACAATTATTTGGGATTACAAAGGATTTAAGAATTCCTTGTCTTTTGAAAACAAGGACACTGCCAATGAAATTTGGCAGATTCTCAAATCTGTTCCCGAAGTTTCAGGACTTCGAGCCGAGAAGCCCGAAACAAAAGAAACAGAAAAGACCTATGTGAAAGTAGAGTTTGTGCCCGGAGGCAAGCTGTACACTTACTTGACAAAGGAAAACATCACGCCGGAAACCAGAGTCATCGTCTCAACTGACGACGGCGCTCAGATCGTAAAGGTCGTCGAAACTGGTTCGGCGACTGAAAAGACGTTAGCCTCCATTTGCCCACTGAGCCGCTTGAAGTATATCAGCGGCATTGTAAAGGAGGTGGTCTAATGTATATTGCCATCTCCATCGATAACGGCTGTCTCGTAGAGTGCGGCCGATATGATTCTGTCTCGGATTTTCTATATGATTATCCGAAAGTGAATTATGTTACAGTTGGTCACATCATTTACATCACGATGTAACCAGCTGTGATTTCGAGCCAGTCTTACAAGCTGGCTCTTTTTTATTTAACGAGCGCGAATCGTCCGCCGCACGTCAAAGACGGAGCTTTGGCATTAAAACGATTCGAGAAGGAGGAAAGCATGTTTGAGTACATTGTCCATTGGTATGATTGCAATAGAGCCGAAGAAGGCGAATCCGGCATTCAATACCGCGGCTTTGACCGCACAGAAGCTCTTGCCGCAAAAAAGTATTGCGATATACACTGCTGCGGTGGCGGCATTGACATTCGACTTCTTTGGAAAAGCGAGAGCCGTGGTGAACGGCTTGATCGCTTGGCAGAAGAAGAAATAGAAGAATACGAGAACGGAGCCGTCTGGTATCGTTTTGCTGACGGTACCGAAGGATGCTTCATTCCCTATGACGAGGATAGCTATTATGTTTCTCGCTTCGCCGATTACCATGGCGAACCCGTTAATCTGTCCTGGGGAAAATACAAAGAAAGCCAAGACATCAAGTATATCGTTGATGCACTTGACGCCAAACTCGTATAATAAAAAAAAGAGAGACTTCGGTCTCTCTTTTTATTTTTACAAAGCATGTACCCAGGTCTGCTCTAACCTGAAAATCCTGGGCGGTGGCGTGGACGTACGTTTACCACGTAAGAGCGAAAGCTTGATAAGGAGCGGCTCTAAGTTGGAAGATCTGAATATTATGGGTGGCGACCTGCGCTGGAGGTATTTTATGAAAGATTTCAGGAATGTCGTCGTTAACCCGGAGCTTGGTTTTTATCCGGCTTTAATTGACGCTGAAAACAATCGCGTCCTAATTGGACGCTGGATCGGCGCAGTTGAAGTTATCGTGGATGGATATCAAGACGAGGACGGTTGGGAATATGTTACAGAGCTTTATTTAGCTTACCAGCTTGCAACCGGTAAAATCGTCTACGTTGAAGAGTATGATCCAGAACTTCCGATGCACGTTCACTCGCTCAAAGGAGTAATAAAAGAAATCAAACCGGGTTATTATCCTTTAGAATTCAAGAAAGAATGGCGGTATTATGTCATTCAGCCAGTTGTATCATCTGAAACGGTGGAAGAACCTTTTCTTCCGTGTTAACTCATAGCCGCCTGAAAATGGCGGCTTTTTTATTTTTTATGCCAGCTAGAGCCTTCGGACTCTATTCTGGCATAGGCCGGCCCCTATTTTTTCGTGGCCCCCATTTTTTCCGCTTCGCTCCAGCTTGTCGGAATCCGGCACAAGTGCCGGTCTGATACTGTGAATTTCCAGCCTTCGGGCTGTTTATATAAAGGTGAGCCGTAGAGGTGAGCCATGTGTTACAGCTCGCTAAAGCTCGCAAGATACTGTGAGATTCTACGTCTCGGGGTTGCATTTTTTTGGGGGGGCGTATTTTTTCTCGCTTCGCTCCAGCTCCCCGGTTTCCCAACTTCTGTTATCCAGCTTGTGCTCTACATAAGCGACGTTTCGGTTTTTACCGGCGCAAGCGCCTGCTGGATACTATGAGGAAGACACCTCAGAAAAAACAGAAGGGAGATGGAGTTGCGACCCATCGCCGTGGAAAGGAGCCCGCCGGTGCAACTGCTTCATCGGCTGAGAGCCCTGGAGAGGGACAGAGCGGAAAGCTTAGGGCATAGCAGAGGTTTCCTTGGCAGAGGACAGGCCGTCACCAAAGGACGGCGACCGAATTGTTTGAGGGTTAACACTCAAACGAGGAGGATGCTGATGGAAGTTCAGCCGCAGAAGCGGAAAACTGCGATATCAAACACGGCTTCCGGGTGACAAGGGATATGCCCAAGACGAACCCGGCATGCCTCTGCGTGGATGCGGCAGAGGACAGGGGGATGATGCTTATAGCGAATTGACGCGTGATGCTCATCCCACCATGAGACACAGCACCCATCTCACAGTGTTTAGCCACCGGCTGGCGCCGGTTGGATACTGTGAGGTAACAAGTCGAGCTGGACTTTAAACGGAGCTCCTCGTTCCCGAAGGAATTGAGTATCGGGATACCAGTCGTCCAGCCCGCACGACGTTAAACTGCTCCGCAGAGCGTGAACCTGCGATAACAAACGCTACTCGGCGACTGCAAGCGAAGTCGTTCCCCTTATGGCTTGGAAACCATAAGATGGGCAAAGGAGACCCGTCTGGCATCAAGACGTTAAAGGGCCGCAGGGACCGTGCGTGCAAAAATTGATGCTATGGTAACACTCGTCTATGCTAAGCGAGTCGTGACGACGCAGAGCAGTGGAGCGCCTGCGTGACCTCTACATGAGGCGACTCGGGGAAAATTAATGTCCTCAAAGAACTCCCTCAACGAGAGGCCTGACATTCCACTCGCTGAGTATTCTGGTGTCCCCGGAAAAATTCCGCCTGGGTAAATGGCGGTGCGGCTCGACCAGCTGGAAAGACAAGGGATGTGTGTTATCCCAGGCACTAGGCAACTGAGGGGTGTTGCAAAGCAGGTTGAATGCAATCAGCCTGAGCTGGAGTAGAGGTTGCATACTCTACGGCCAGCGCTCAAGCCATAGCTAAGCTGAGCACACAGGATGGAGTAGCTACCATCCTGGGTAAAGCTACAGCACCGTAGTGCAAGTCGGTGCGAGCTAAAAGAAGGAGGGCTTAGGATGAAAGTCAATCTTGCCGAGGCGAAACTGATCGCCGCTGAAGATACTGTTCCTACCAGGAACAGGAAGATCACAGCTATCTGGCTTGCTCAGCCGTGGTGCCTTTGCCACGGTGAATGGATTATCCAGATCGACGGAGAAAAGATCGAACTACCCGAAGACATCAAGCATTCCGAGATGGGAACATACGGAATATACCAGGCATGGCGTTTCGGGGAGGATTACAAAGAGATTTGGGACAGCTACGAGGATGGATTACCCTACAAACCGTGGGTTAAAGAAAATGCCTGGTGGCTTGAACCACTTAACCTCTCTGAATCTGAAACAGAAGACCTTTATGGTCAAATTTCAGAGTATGATTGGCGGCACGGCTCTTGTGGTGGCTGCATCTAAGCCACTCTGTGATTTTACCGGCGCAAGCGCCTGCTGGATACTATGAGGTATCACCAGATACCTCACTCCTGAGGAATCACCCTCGAATACTAGGCTTTCCTCGAAAAATAAACGAAAGGCGGTATCCCCACATGAAGCACATGACCCTCAAAGACGTAGACGAGCTCCGCGAACTCATCTTCGCGAAAGAAGCACGGATCAACGCGATCAACCGCAGAGCGACTGAGATCGCTCTGGCTTGCCGGGAAATGGATCTCGACCAGCTGATCTCGGCCCGTAACGAAATTGCTGAGCTTCGCGAAGAACTGGAAGCTGAGAAGAAGTGGATTGCCAAAGCAAAAGGCGAAATCCGCAAGTTCTACTACCCGGCTTCTGTTCCTTCCTACGCCGCATAATCCCCTACCCGTCCCGACTGCTGACTAGGCTCCGGCCGGGGCGGCTGTTCTATCCAGAAGACTGTTGGCTGTAAGGTCCTCCTCCTGCCTTGCAGCCTTTTGGATAGAGCAGAGATGCTCTTCATGGGTAACACTCCTTTCTTTTCGCCGTCACCTTGAGCAAGTGACGGTACTCCATCTTGTTGCAAGCCTCTGCGCGGCGATGGAGACAAGTAGCAGATTTTTCGGTGTGCGCCTCCTTTCGATCTGCGAAACCAATTGCAACACCGCCTTTCATTTCCCGGCCGATAAAGCGTTACAGAGATAACCTTCGGCCGGGTCTACTAATTTTTGGAGGTGTAAGCATGTTTGCCGTAACGATCTACACGGACGGGGCCTGCAAAGGCAATCCTGGTCCCGGAGGATATGCCGCGATCCTGACTTGCAACGGCAAGGAAAAAATTATACGCGGCGGAGCTTCTCAGACGACGAATAACCGCATGGAACTGATTGCGGTTATCGAAGGTTTGAAGGCTTTGAAGAAGCCCAGCGAAGTTCTGATTGTCACAGACTCCAAGTATGTGATGATGACCCGTGAAAAGTGGCTTCGCTGGCAGAAAAAGCACAACGTCCCGAATTGGGATTTGTGGCAGACCTTGCTGACCGAAGGAAAGAACGGTCAGCACAAGATTCGGTTCCAGCATGTAGATGGGCATTCAGGTCATGTCTACAACGAACGTTGCGACAAGATCGCCAAGGAACAGGCGATGAAGTTCGCAACGGGAGAGAAGACCAGCATGCCGATCGAAGACGCGCTCGCCATTTTGGCAGAAAGGAGTTAAGCATGGGCTACGAAACTGTTCCTCAGGGCATCTACGGTGTTTTACCGAACGGAGACTGGGAAGTCTTCGATTCGGTCGAAGCGTACGAAGATACCTATTACGACATGGAGTACGATCTTGACAACTGTTTTGAGATCGAGTGGCCGGAGGAGTACGCATGAACGTTCTCTATCCGGCCGTAACCTTCATCCTGATTGTAGCCGCTTTCATTGCCGGGTTGAAACTAAGCGATTACTATCACGCGATTGCTTTGGCTGAACGAAAGTACGCTCTCGAAAAGCAATACGTACGGCTTCAGGCAGGCATGGACGCTGACGACCCTGTTCAGCCTTACGTTGCCTCACCCGACAAACACAACTTCGCCGTCTCTCCTGAGTTTATCGACCGCTTGCGGACGAACCGATCCGCATCCATGCGAGTGGATAAACCGAATGCTATCTGAAATCCACCGGCGCAAGCGCCTGCAGGATACAATGAGGTATCTCCGGATACCTCGCGTGCAGAACTCCACGCACGTTAAACGGAGTCGCCGTCACAACGGGGCAGACCGGGCTTCATGCCGACCGCTGGAGTTATTCTCCGGAACCCACAACTACAAAAAATCTAACTAAGAGAAGGAGACTTGTATCATGAAAACTATGTCTATCGTTGGCCGTATCACCAAGGACGCGGAGCTGAACATTCGCAAGGCCGGTGAGACCGAAATCCCCGTCACCAATTTCAACGTGGCTGTCAACACCCGGAAGGCGACTGCTGAGCGTGATGCTCAGGGCAAGCGGGTCTACAAGACCACTACGGATTATATCCGTGTTACCCTGTGGCGTGATCATGCGAAGAGCATGGTTCCGTACCTGCAGAAGGGCCGGCTGGTTGCCGTTACCGGTGACTTTGAGCTGGAAACCTGGATGGACAGGCAGAATCAGGTTCACCCGATTGCGCACATGACCAGCCCCAGTATCGAACTGCTGGACGCTAACAAGGCCAAGGACGATGAGCCCACCGAGACGGTTGCTGCTGTCGAAGTCGATCCTGACGAACTGCCCTTTGAGTAATCCATAATCCCGGAGAATAGATTTGCGGCCGTCCCTTAACTGGGATTGGCCGCATTTTTTTCAAACTCTCAAACTGGGTGCAATATTTCTGTATAATATACATGCACCCATTTTTGACGCGACTGCTGACTTCGTTGCAAAACTGCGCAAAAAGACGCGAACATCCTTCAATCCTTTATCGTTTCTTTTCGTTTCGTCGTGCCTTATTTGCATTTCATTCATTTTCTCCGCTTTCGAAAATTAGCATAATGGAGTAGAGACTACGTCCGACCTCCACATCGCTATGCGATTGGAGATAAAACAAAGCTTTATCTTTACGCCGCTACGCGACTGGAGTAGAGAATGGCATTTATTTTTTTTGGGGGCTATTTTTTTGGCTCCGCTCAACTTTCTGCTACTCCAAACTTTTGGGATAAGGAGAACTCCGATGGAAACATGTTTCAACTACTGTGACAAAGACAGCGCTTTCTTCTCTTCAGACGAGCGGAAGTGGATCAACAAGATCCACAAGCTGAAAGAGAAACATCCTGACGAAATTGAGATCCTGGCTGAACCCGAAAACAATGACGGCTGCATTTACTGCAAGCTGCCTGCGGCCTACTTCAAGCTTCAACCGAAAACAACCCGCGTTATGACAGATACACAAAAAGCTGAGCTTCAGGAAAGACTTGCAAAAGGACGAAAAGATAAACTCCCATAAAATGTGGGAAAATTTTACCGAAATTCGCGTTTTAGACTTTAGGGTGGACAAATTCTCATCCGAGATGCTGGACGCGCTAATTGAGTGAAATTTTGCCTGATAATCTGGGAGTTCTGGACAAACACATGCAAACCGGACAGTGTATCTCGAACCGAAACACTATTTTTTTAATTTTAGAACACTGTCTGTTGTGTAACACATTCAGCACGACTGAAAACGGCTTTGTCCAGTTTCTACACAAACAATCAGGAAATTTTGTCGAAATTCGCGTTCCGGATGTTCGGATGGACAAATTCTCGTCCGAACGTCTGGAAGCGATTTTAGCACTCTTTTTCCTGCACTGTACAGGGAGTTCTGAACAAGCGTGAATGAAACACACTCTGTAACCTGACCTCCAAACATAAACAAGTTCGGAACCGAACAATTCTCCGCTTTCGAAAAATGCCGTAATGGAGAAGAAACTGCATGGCTGAAACCGCACATTGCTTTGCAACCGTGACTGGTATCTTTCTCCCATATGAACCTGCTGTTGTAATACTCAGCCGCCGCAGGCGGCGGTAGGTACAATGAGCTAACCCTCCGATGATCTAGTCCCTTAGCCAAGCTGGCAAGGCACAGGACTTTGACTCCTGCATGCGCACGTTCGAATCGTGCAGGGACTGCTGCATACTCAGCCTCGGCTGTGTATAGACAAAAGCAACTAAGCTTACCGACAGAGTGACTCTCTTCGTCCGTGCGGTCAACAGGCGTTTCATAAGCCTGCACGTCTTCAATTCCAGATGTTCTTGTACAATCGGTTTGGCTCCTTTCCTGCATTGTTCGTTCTACGCTCAGACGAACAACGGCGACTGAACATGAACTTCTGGACAAACGAGTGCTGTGCTTTTTCATCTCGCACGTTAAAAGCCGTAAGTCGTATATTGCCTGGACAACAATATACGCAGCACCTCCTTTCTTGTGCTAAGAGCAAACGGTCGGTATTGTGATGTTCGATCTCCTGCTCTATCCTGTACCCGCTTAGTACGGTACTGCTCTCCGTACAGGTGAGGGGCTGTACAATTTTGTACTGCACCTGCGGCAGACAGGCAGTTCGGGGAGATTTTATCTGAAACTGTAATTCGTACTCGCTTAAACTTCAGCGAGTGGAAACTGAACGCTTCGCTTACCGGAGGGTGGATGTATGTGAGATTGCATCTCACGGGCTCCTAAGACTGTAAAATGTGTGCATAACCTTTAATAATAATTTTTGCGTACATTTTCAGCCGCAGGCTGAACACATTCCGGAGAGAGTATTGCCGCCGTGAATGAAAACTGAGTATAAACACTGTTGCGGCTGAAGAAACTGGTTGAATGAAATTCCGGAAGAGAAAAGACACTGACTGATCAGCCGCCGTTAAGGAGCGGCTGACTCAGTCCTATTATCTAAAGTATAACTAAACTTTAACGAATAGTATGTACGGTAAAGCTAGTAGTATGTATAAGTGTTAGTACTAGTAGTGTGTTAGTTACTGTAGTGTTAGTAGACTGATATAGAGTTACTACTAGGTAGAGTTAGTAGAATATCTTACATAGTCTTTTTAAGATTTAAAGTAAAAAAGAGAATGTACTGTAGTGTTAGTAGACTGTAAAAAGTTAGTACTAGAGTATTGTTAGTAAAGGTAATGTAAGTAGTCTTGTATATGTTAGTACTAGAATAGTGTTAGTAAAAGTAAAGTTAGTAGACTGATATAAGTTACTACTAGTAACATGTTACTAAATAATCTTATATACTCTTTTCTTCTTCTCTTTCTCTTTTGTATTTATGTTTCTTAACGCTTTTTATACGGAGTATATCTCTCTTTGGAAAGAGATATACTCCTAAAAGCTAAAACATAAATACAAAAGACAGAGAAGAAATAAATAAAATTCTTAATTAATCTTAAATAATTGAATTTCCTAAAGATTAAATCTAATTCTCTATAATTCTTTTGAATCTTAATATTCTAATTCTCTAAAGATTAAATCTAATTCTCTATAATTCTTTTAGTATCTTAATAAGATCGGAAGAGCGTCGT
>CALGGR010000155.1 GCA_937915755.1 uncultured Fretibacterium sp.
GTGCGTCCCCGTCCGTCCATGTCTTTTGCCACGGGGCTGTGCCGTTTTCCATTGCGTCGCATAATTTCTTCACGAGTTCGTACCGATATTCCTGCGTTTTTGATGAAATCATAATTTCTTGCTCCCTTCGTTCGTCCAGTTTTTAACTTTCTGCTCCCACTCTTGCCGAGCTTGTCTTTCTTCCTCTGGCGTGGGAAGCGTTACAGTACCTTCAAATTCAGGGGCTTCATCTGGCTCGCTGCTGTCATCTAAATTTGCTCCGTAATATTCAAGAATTTCATTTAATTCTTCATTCATAGTTAAAAACTCCTCCTCATTTTCTTTTTACAGGTCTGAATTTACAGGCTTCGTGTCCGGCGGCGGATTTCCTCGTGCTGGATTTTCGCCCGATGATTTTCATCAAAGTATGAAATTTTTAATTCCTCTCCTCGTAATGGTGGGCGTTCAAGTTTTTCAAGGCGGTGAACAAATAAACTGCGCTGGCCTACCAACTGAATACAAATTCCGCGCCTTTCATCTACGTGGACTATTTGACCGCTGTATTGTTGATTGTCCGTTCGCGGATTTATATAAATTTTGGGATTTTCGGCTAATTTCAATCTTAAGATTTCTTCTGCCGTTATTGGTCGCTGGATTCGTCTTTGTATCTGCCTGCGTCTTTCTACTTCTGCCGCTAAATCGGGGTTCGCTAGTTTCAGGCCGTATTTCACTGCCGCTGAAATACAAAGTTCCTTATACTCTGCATTACCCGTTATTTGTGTCGCTCCCCATTTTTGATTGGCTAATTGCAATGCCGCCGCTACAGATTCTTCTGTCAACTTACGTTTATTCAGAACAATTCTTTTGCCCATGTCCGAAAAATCTGCTGTGTACGTTCCAGCTCGGCAATATAAAACTTTGCTCCCTGCTCCGCGTCTCGCACTGTAATCTCGCAAATCCATTCCGTACTGAGATTGTGGAATTTTTATTCCTGACTGTTCAGGCGATAATAACAACTGTCCAGGATAACGATAAACTTGATATGAATCCTCTCGACTCTGATCCGAAAGCCAATCTTTGAATGACGGAAAACGTTTCAGAAAGTGCGATTTTAATTCGAGCATTTCTTCTGTCTGATGTGCTCGGAGTTCAAGCTGTTCACGACGATGAACAAACGCAAAAATACTCCTTAACTGGTTGAGTTCTTTGCCTCGCCCCTTCCAGCCTTGAGAAAATAATTCATTACGACTGTCCTTTTGCCGATGATAAAGATTCTCACGCTCAATTTTTTGCTTTTCACGCAACTTTCTTATCGCCTCTGACTTCGATTGTAAGTATCCTTCTCTCTCCATTCTGTATGCTTCCCATGATGATTTTTCGGGTAACGATGAGACCGCTTTGGAGCGTTCTATAATTTGAATAGAAATATCTCGTTCCTGATATTTTCCCAATCTTTTCTCTAGTTTGGCAAGACTGCTTTCACGCGATATTTTTGATAACTTGATAAATTTTTCTCCAGAACTAATGACCGCTCCGTTACCTCGCTTCTCTAAAACATAACCGCGTTTGGCAAGTTCACGGTGTAGTTCGCTCCACGACAAAGCACTCGACAAAATAGGCGCAATTTCCCGTTTTACCGCACGCTCAAAACTCTCTGCGCCTGTGTGCGCTTCTATATCTCTGGAAGTCTGGGAGACCTCCGGCTGAATAATTTTTGCGCCATCCTTTTCGTGAACATTACCCAATTCATCTACTGAATAACGTCCAGTTCGTTCAACCTCCCAGCCTTGAATAATCTCAATCTTTCGCGCCGCTTTCTCAAGAGCTTTCTTCGTCCAGCCTCCTGAC
>CALGGR010000156.1 GCA_937915755.1 uncultured Fretibacterium sp.
TGCTCTTCCGATCTGTGCTGTGCTGTGCTGTGCTGTCTAAGCTTTATATAATAACACATTTTTGCCAATTTGTCGCCTGCCTTTGCGCCGAAATTTTCGTGTCGTGGAGTTTACTGGTTTATTATTACAGATTATAGCATACAAAAGACCTCGCACGCATAACATGAGCAGATCATAATTCGATGCTTGAAAGCGTAATTTTGTTATACGCGTTTGACTTGTCATCCGGGTGAGGCTCTAGTCCGATAATAGTGATTGCACCCTGCCCAATACCATAAACCCAATAAATTCTTCCGGCTTTCGGCGTTTTATTTTCCAAATATGACTGCCAAACTTTCCTGCCGTATCTCGCGGTAAGCTCTTTGATTTCGTGCGTATGAAGTCCGGGATGGCGCGGGTTTGAAGCGAGGAGTTTTATCGCCTTTGCCATTCGGTTGTATAATTTTTCCTCATCTGCATCAGCTGTCCCGGATTTATGCTTCATCGTTAAATTATTCCATAGTTCCTGCATTTCAGGAATGCCTAATCGTATTTCAAACATTTTGAGAATATCACAGTTCCGACAAATTAATCGGCTCAGAGACTATTCCCTGTTCCATATTGGCCATCGCTCTGTCCATCATGACGAGCGTCCTCTCTGATATTTGGAATGGACGAGTTAATTCTCTAGGCTCTAAAATTATTGTACCGTTCTTCATCTCAGCAACGTGATAATAAGAAAATGCTGTTCCGCGAAGTGTAAGCCTCTTTTTCGAGTCCAATTTCGCATCGTATTCGCGTACTGCTTCCATAATAAGCCTCCTGCTGCTATGTGGGATTTCCCACGAAGTATAATCTCTGCATAGGAAAAAAGTCAATATTGTCTTCAAATACAAAATTTCTTAAAGCCAATAAACGTTACTTTTTCTAGTGTATAATTCTGCACGAGAGTTTTTACCTTTCAGAACAATCAACCTTAATCACAGGTGATTCATAGAGGAGTATGAACATATTTGACACAAAATAAACGCAGAGTAGTAGTAACAGGATTAGGCCCAATAAGCCCGATAGCATTCGGGAAGAAAGATTACTGGCAGGCTCTCCACGAAGGGAGGAACGGTATTCACAGCATCACAACCTTCGATCTCGGCGACTGCCCTGTAACATTCGGCGCGGAAATCAGAGACTTCGATCCTTCCGTCTACATGCCCGGAAAAGAGGCAAAGCGTTCAGACAGAGCTATACAGTTCGCAGTGGCAGCAGCAAAACTCGCAGTCGAGGACTCAGGGCTTGACGTTAAGAGCGTTGACCCTTACAGGCTTGGAGTTTACATCGGGACAGGTCAGGGCGGAATCGAGACTTCGTTCAACAACTTCCGCACAATGCTGGAAAAAGGCTCAAAGAGAGTCAGCCCCTACTTCATCCCAATGATGATAAGCAACATGTCAACAGCTTACGTCGCAATCGTACTCGGCGCAAAAGGCCCGAACCTCTGTGTCGTTACGGCTTGCGCTACGTCCCTTCATAGCATGGGAGAGGCTTACCACACGATAGTCCGTGATGACGCTGACGTTATAATCGCCGGAGGAACTGAGGCAGCTTTACGAACGATAGCAATCGCAGGCTTTGCTTCAATGAAAGCACTATCAACTCGCAACGATGATCCTGAACACGCTTCGAGACCTTTCGACCTCAACCGTGACGGCTTCGTTATGGGCGAAGGCGCTGGAGTCGTAGTCCTTGAGGAACTTGAACACGCACTAGCACGAGGGGCGCATATCTATGCTGAGTTCACGGGCTACGGGACTTCATGCGACGCTGGCCACATCACTGCTCCTGACCCTGAAGCAAAAGGCGCAGCTTACGCAACCGAGAAAGCTATCAAGATGTCAGGCTGGGAGAAATCTCAGGTCGATTACATCAATGCTCACGGGACATCAACGGGCCTCAATGACAAGATGGAAGCAGGAATGATTAACCGCGTTTTCGGAGACGGTGCAAAGGACATCACGGTAACTTCGACAAAATCAATGATCGGCCACTGTCTCGGAGCTGCCGGAGGGCTTGAAGTCATCGCGTCGATTCAGGCAATCGAGGAAGGTTACATTCACCCAACGCTGAACTACGAGACCCCTGACCCTGAGTGCGACATTACGATTTCGACAGGCGCGGGCGTTAACAGGAAGGTTGACAGGCTTTTGGTGAACAGCTTCGGTTTCGGCGGACATAATGGTGTCCTTGCGTTTGAGAAATATGGCATCAGAGATTAGCTTTGACGCTCTAATCAACAAACAGCGTCTCGATGAACACGAGGTAAAGTTCCTTGAGGAAGGTATAGGCTATGTTTTCGAGGACAAGAAGATCCTTGAGGAGGCACTGTGCCATTCGTCATTCGCAAAAGAGTATGGCTTGAATTACAACAATGAGAGGCTTGAGTTTCTCGGCGATGCTGTGCTTGAATTTATCGTAACGCGAACACTCTTCCGCACATATCCTGACGCTAACGAGGGCGAACTCACCCAAATGCGCTCTTCTCTCGTAAAAAGCGACTCGCTCTTCAAGAAAGCTGACTTACTCAGAATACCTTACATAGTTCTTCACGGCCATGCTATGAAGACAGGCGAACTCCCTAAATCCGTAACAGCAGACGCTCTTGAGGCAGTAATCGGGGCGGTGTGCCTTGACGGTGGAATAAGTGCGGCGGAACGTGTCGTAAAAAAATTATTCCTCAGCGACTCGGAAGAACAGTTCATCGAGAGAGACCCAAAGAGCGCGTTACAGCTTTGGCTTCAGGCTCGCGGAATGACCCTCCCGAAGTATGAGCTTCTAAAGACGGAAGGCCCTTCGCACGCTCCTACGTTCACGGTCAGGCTGTACTTAAACGGATTTCAGCATGTAGAAACCGACAGAACGAGAAAAGGTGCAGAGGCAAAAGTGGCATCAAAGATTTTGCAGGACTTGAGGGCAAAATTTGGCGCGTAGGATAATCACCGTAATAATCGGAATATTATTGCTGGCAGAAGGAACTGGCCATTCTGATGACAAACTGAACGTTGCAGTGAGTCATCCATGGCTGGCCCTTCTTACCTCATTCATAGGCGGCCCGGAAGTCAATGTTATCCCCTTGAGAATCTGGAACGCTAACGGCGATTTAGTCATGGCCGAACGCGGGAAGATTCTCCGAGAACTTGATGACGGTGCGAAAATCATTGCGCTTGATGAAAATGACGCTAAGGCTTCGGGAATAAATTCGCCTGCAAAATTCACCGTGAAATATCTCTACTCACCATTTCCAGTAAGCACAAGCTCACTCTATGATCCGTCAGTGATTCCGTTCGTCGCTCAGAGAGTTTTGACAGCTTTATCGGAATGGGATGCTCAGAATTACACGTACTATCAGCGCAGGCTTGCGGAGTTTCAGGCAAGATTGTCGAGTTCGATACTTGTCGGGCAGGTCTTGAAGGACACTAACATTGCGGATTTCAGCGGGTCATCGGGTATATTGCTTCGTGCTGCTGGTTGTAACGTTGAGAGGCCGGAGGATATGGAACGATGGCAGAAGGGGAATTTTTCTGGTCTCCGTGAATATCTTGATGCTGTGAGGAACAAGGGAGCTGCGATAATTATTGATGATGATACTCCGGCGATACTGAGGCGGTATTTATCGGGGAGAGCTGATGTTTACAGGTGGGAGCGTCCGAGCCTTGAGACTGATTACCCGACGTTTCTTCACGAGCAGTATATCTCATTGTGGCAGAAGATTACCGCCAGGCCTCTTAACCAACCCGGACGCAGAGGGAAACGCTAAATCATCCCCTCTAAAATTTCGACAGCATTCCTAACACAGTCATCGCAGGAACATAACACTTTCCCAGTCCCAACACCTTTAATCTCGCGGCATATTGAAGCTCCGCATTTTTCTGTGAACTTTGCGTGAAGTTCTTTAGCGTCGTTGCGGATCGGTTTGCCGTTGTACTTCATGAGGCCAAGAATCATCTCAGCACCGCATAATGCCCCGCATGTAGCCTCCATTCCCCCCATTCCGAGACCAAAGCCAGCCCCGATTTTCCGGAGTGTTTCCTCGCTGACTCCTGCCTCTTCACTGAATACGCAAGCCACAGCCTGACAGCAATTATAATGAGCATCGCCCGTCCTGTTCTTGAGTTCTACTGCACGTTCCTGTTTCGTCATTGTTTTTACCCCCTAACTGGCCGTAATTGTATCATGCTTATATGTTAGAATGTCTGCAATATCTATCAGGAGGTCAACCGAAATGTCAAACTATGATTACAAAGATGCACTCGAAACTTTATCTTACATTCAAAAATTCTTGCCGTTCACTCCTGAGATTGCCGTAACTTCAGGCTCAGGGCTCGGTGATATTGCGGCTCTCGTTGAAAATCCCGTAACACTTAGCGCGGAGGACGTTCCTCATTGGCCGACTTCGACAGCTCCCGGGCATTCAGGGAAGATTATCATAGGCAAAATTCACGGAAAGCCCGTCATACTCCTTCAAGGCCGCGTGCATTATTATGAGGGATACTCGCTCAAGGCCGTAACATTTCCAGTAAGAGTCCTCGCAATGTCAGGCGTCAAAACATACATCGCAACGAACGCATCAGGCGCAGTAAACACTTCATACTTACCCGGCGAAATCATAGCTGTGAAAGACCATATCAACCTTATGGACGACAACCCTCTTCTTGGGCCGAATGAATCTCGCTGGAACGAACGCTTCCCTGATATGTCCCACGCTTATGACGCTGGAATGCTGAAAGTTTTTGCTGACTTGGGATTGAAGACTGGGATATATGCCGCAATGTCAGGGCCTTCGTTCGAGACACCGGCTGAAATACGAATGCTACGTCTTCTTGGTGCTGACGTTGTGGGAATGTCAACAGTTCCGGAAGTCATCGTCGCAAATGCTATGGGAATAAGGGTAGCTGTTCTTTCATGCGTCGCTAACATGGCCGCTGGGGTTGACCCTGACCACACGTTATCGGCTCAGGAAGTCTTGGACGCTATGAAGACTCATTCACAGAAACTCGCAGGAATAATCGCAGAACTTATCGAAAGATTATAGAAGGGAGAAATAATTATGTGCGGAATTTTAGGATACTCAGGAGACCGTCAGGCAAGCGGAATTTTGCTCGCAGGACTAGCCAGACTCGAATACAGGGGCTACGACTCGGCGGGCATCGCTGTACTCTCTGACGGGAAAATCAAAGTCGCAAAGAACAAAGGCCGTCTCAAAGTTCTCGAGGACAGAATCAATGCAGGCGAGGAAGTTTCGGGGACATGCGGAATCGGTCATACACGCTGGGCAACTCACGGCGAACCTTCGGACGTTAACGCCCACCCATTATGGAGCGATGACATGGCCGTTGTCGCTGTACATAACGGGATCGTCGAGAATTACAGGGAGATTCGGAAGAGGCTCGGCGAACATGGCTACACTTTCTACTCACAGACCGACACTGAAGCTGCCGTTAAACTCATTGACTTCTACTACAAGCAGGAAAAATCCCCCCTCAAGGCAATAACACGCGCAATCAAGGACATTGAAGGCTCGTACTGCTTCGTGATGCTATTCCGTGATTACCCCGGCGAAGTCTGGGGCGCAAGAAAGGATTTGCCTCTAATCGCAGGACAGGGTAAGGGCGAGTCATTCCTTGCTTCGGACGTTTCGGCAATTCTTCATGACACGAGAGATGTCTACTACCTCGACAACATGGAAATCGTGAGGCTCAAGGATGGCGATGTAAGATTCTTTGACGGTGAGGGCTACGCAACCTATAAGGAAATCAGCACGGTAACCTGGGACGCAAACGCTGCTGAGAAGGGCGGCTTTGAACACTTCATGATGAAGGAGATTCATGAGCAGTCGAGGGCGGTTAAGGACACGTTCGGGGCTGTCTATCATTCCGGGAAGATCGACCTCACCGAGAAGGGCCTAAGTGATGAAACGATAAAGTCAGTCTCTCAGATATACATCGTTGCTTGCGGCTCTGCATATCATGCGGGGGCTGTGGCACAGTATGTGATTGAGGACTTGGCTGAGATTCCAGTGAGGATTGAGATGGCTTCGGAGTTCCGTTACAGAAGTATGCCGATGGACAAGAACGCTCTGGCTATCATAATCTCACAGTCGGGCGAAACTGCAGACACTCTCGCGGCCATGAGGCGGGCAAAGAAGAACGGCATCAAAACTCTCGGGATCGTCAACGTTGTAGGAAGCACAATTGCAAGGGAAGCTGACAGTGTATTCTACACGATGGCGGGGCCTGAAATCGCCGTCGCAACAACTAAGGCATACAGTGCCCAGCTCGTAGCGTGCTACGCAATCGCAGTGAAGTTCGCTCACGTCAGAGGGAAGATTGATGACGCTGAATGTGAGAGGCTGATCGCTGAGATTCAGAAGCTGCCGGAGAAGATTGACGAGATTCTTGACGAGAAGGATAAAATCGCACTGCTTGCCGGAAGATTCGTGAACGCAAGAAACGCCTTCTATCTCGGACGAAATATTGATTACGCCGTCGCAATGGAAGGAAGTCTCAAGATGAAGGAAATCAGCTATCTGCACTCTGAGGCAATCGCGGCCGGCGAGATGAAGCATGGCACGATCAGCCTGATCGAAGACGGTATCATGGTCATCGGAGTTCTTACACAGGATTCCCTTTGCGAAAAGACCGTCAGCAACATGGTCGAGGTAAAGAGCCGCGGCGCTTCACTTATGGGACTTACAACCTATGGAAATTACAGCATGGAGGATCTTGCCGACTTTACGGTATACATTCCCCAGACTGATTCACATTTTGCAGGAAGCCTCTCTGTTATCCCTCTCCAGCTTTTGGGCTATTATGTTTCAGTTGCAAAGGGCTATGACGTTGATAAGCCGAGAAATCTTGCAAAGAGTGTAACTGTTGAATAATTGATCATAAAAAGGCTGTCACTTTATGTCAGCCTTTTTGTATTGGAGGAATAGGTATTGAAAACACTGTACCTGTCAGATCTTGATGGAACACTTCTTAACAGCAGCCAGAAGACTTCTGAATTCACAAATAAAGCTATTAACCATCTTGTCAGTAACGGAATGATCTTTTCTTACGCAACTGCCCGCTCATGGAGTACCGCTTCAAAGGTGACTTCCGGTATAAATGTGTCTATCCCGGCGATAGTATATAACGGTGCCTTTGTGGTAGACAGCGTAAATAACCGCAGAATTATCAGTAACTATTTTGGCGATGAAGTCGGAGAAATTATTGACTTTATGATCAGTA
>CALGGR010000157.1 GCA_937915755.1 uncultured Fretibacterium sp.
TAAGCTAGTGACTGGAGTTCAGACGTGTGCTCTTCCGATCTGGTTCTTCGGCGGGCTTGACGGCTTCGTGAAAGTACTGCTGGCGTTATCTGTCATTGATTACTTTTCTGGAGTGGCTGTCGCTTGGGTTGAACGTAGAATTAGTTCTCGCGTAGGCTTTAAGGGAATACTCAAGAAGTGCGTCATGTTCTCTCTCGTCGGCGTTGCTAACCTCATTGATAAACAGTTTCTAGGCGGTTCGGACGCGGTCAGGACTGCCGTTGTGCTGTTCTATGTCGGCAATGAAGGGTTATCCATCATGGAAAATGCGTTCAAACTTGATGTGCCGTTTCCGAAAGCACTGCAAAAACACTTCCTGCAATTCAAGACTGAAGACAACAACAAAGACAAAGAGCAAGACAAAGAAGACACCAACGACAAGAAAGACAAGAAAGAAGATAACGATGAAGCTGAAGATGACACGCCTAAAGCCTGAACATGCCGCCATAACTCCATACCTCAGACAGTCGGATATTGACGAGATTACGGCTTTCTCGGGGATTAGTCCCGATTTGGCCGTCGCTTATTCCATTGCTGCTACTGAACGGGGATATGCTGTATTTCTTGACGGCAGATTGTGCGCGATTTTTGGAGTTGCTCACGGCGGCATTATTTGGCTCGTTGGCACGGATGATATTACTTGCCACCCGATAACGTTCTATAGAGTTTCCCGCAGGATATTCGACAGGCTCAATGCTGGATATTCACGGCTTGAAAACTATGTAGACACAAGAAAACAACTTGCTTTACGCTGGCTTCGGTGGCTAGGCTTCACTATTCACACCCCCAAACCTTACGGCGCGGGGGTGTTTCACCATGCTATATGGACTAGAAAGGAGGAGTAATTCATGTGCGACGCTTTATCGGCTCTGGCTGTCGCCGGGGCAGGGGCTAATCTCTATCAGGGCGTTGCTCAGGCTAGGGCACAAAAGGCTTATGGCAATGCTCAGGCTTCCGCTTTGGAGCAGAATGCTAACATTGCAGAGGCTCGGGGACATGACGCTATCCAACGTGCAGGACTTGAAGAATTACGGTTACGCAGGGGACTGGCTCAACAGATGGGCAATATCAACGCTCAGACGGGGGCTTCGGGGATTGACACTAACAGCGGGTCGGTTCAAGATGTCCGTAATGCTACTATCAGTGAGGGGGAACAGGACGCAGAGGCTATCAGGTTCAATGCTGCTAGGGAACGGTGGGGCTATCAGACACAGGCAGCAAACCTCAGAACTCAGGCTAACTATACCCGCGCAAACAGCAGGGCTAATGCTAATAATATCCTTACTGGCAGCGTGCTCGGCTTCGGTGTCGATACTGCTACCGCCATCTATCAAGGCAGTCAAAAGACTTCTCCACTCACAGATAAAGATGACCGCTCTAAGTATTGGGGACCGGTATACAATCCATTTGAACGCAGAAGGAGAGGCTACGCATGAGAGTTAGACCATATAAAAGACAATTAAGCATTGCACCCCAATCTCAGGCTCAGGCTGTACCTACCCCCCCGGCGGGCGATTTCGGACTTACTGCGGGTAAAACTATCGGGGATATTACTACAAGATTGCAGAAGATACAGCAGGATACGGAAGACGCTAGAACTCTGGAGCTGTTCAATAAGTTCAAACAGGATAGCAATTCATACCATGAAGACCCGAAGAAAGGCATATACAATACTAGGCTGGGCTTCTTGTCTCAGGGCGTATATGATGAGGCTGACCAGTGGTTGCGCGCAAAAGGTGAAGAGTATGTCAATATGCTCAATAGTGCAAGGGCTAAAGATAACTTCAGGAGAATAGCTTTAGACCATATCACTCAGCAGGGGGTCGCTAATTCCAGATTTGAAGCCGCACAGACTAAGCGATACCAACAGGAACAGGCTGACGCTACAATCAAAAACGGGCTCAATGAAATAGGCTTAAATCCATACGATGATGACGCTGTTGAACGCATAAGGCAGAATATGACCGCCGCTCTGGAACTCAAATTACGGGATGCCCCGCCAGAAAAACAACGCGAAGCTATGATTGCTATGGAAAATGATATTGCCTCTGCTAGATTGAACACCATGATTATTGATATGCCTCTTGAGGCTGAAACTTGGTTCAATGAACATAAGGATTTATTCAATGCTCAATCTGCTTTGCGATATGGCGAGGCCGTCAAAAATGCTGCTGAATTATTCAAAATACAATCGGCCGTTGATGATTTAGTAAAGGCTTTCCCACCAGGGGATGAACAGGAAGGCTTATCTTGGATACGGCAGAATTTCAGCGGAGAACTTGAAGAACGTATCGTTTCGGCTTTCAAGACTAGAGCTAATGAATTAGCTTTAGACCTCAATAGAGACAGCAGATTATTGAAATTACAGCAAGATAACCTTGAAAACCAGATATTAAAACAGTTTTACGTCAACGGCATTGTCCCTACTGATACACAACTCAAACAGTTTGTTGCTGATAACAGATTGCGATATGAACAGGCTGCTAATATACAGTCTAGGGCTAATGCTTCCGTCAACCGCTCACGGTATGAACGCGAGATTTTAGCCGCTGACCCTAATTTATCACAATTGGAGCTCGATAACGCCGTCATGCGTAAGATGGGTATTACTCAGCAGGCTTATCAACGCACCTTTACTGCCGTCGCTCAGTCCGTCATGTCAGGACAGATGAATGACAGCGAATTAGATTACTTGTATCAGCGCGGCATGCTCACTAAATTAGACGTGGAAAACTTCAAGAAACGTTCTAAAGGCCTTGATGATGTCCAGAAAAGTTACTACAGGGCAGAACAACAGGACTTGAATAACACCATAAAAGAACTAATCAATGTAGGACTTCCGGAGAATTTAGCTCAAGGTATCAGAGACAAATTTGCTGCGGGGGAAGCCTTACTAGAACCTAAAAGCAAAACCTACAGAGATGACCTGTTAAAGCTCAAGAAAAAGGCTCTCATTGACGCTATTGACCAAAGCGGAGAAAGACTTAACGGCTATTTATGGGGCAAAACTAACATCGGCGAAATGCGCTCTACCATTCAAGATCAGACACTACAGATCAGAGGCATTGACCCGTTCCCGACACTCCCCGATATTCTCCCGTCTCCCATCACTCTCAATGATACCGTCAATACTAATGAAAGTCCTGTTTTCGGTCTCGTGCGCGGCGGGGTTGTCCCTCAGGGCGGCGGCTTTGATGCACCTAGAACTTACAGAAACGGTACTCATAACGGCCTCGATATTGCTATTCAGGGCGGGTCTGAAATTACTATGACAGATTTCGGCACTCCTTTAACCGTCTCTCGCGTTAATACTACTACTCCTTCAAAGGGGGCAGGCAATTCCGTTACTCTAAAAGGCAAATATCCTACTGGCGACACTATCGAAATCACTTTAGGACATATGCAGAATGACAGCATTAACGTCCAATCTGGCGATGTCGTCGCTCCGGGTACGGTCATCGGGCTTGTTGGCAATACTGGACAGACCAGCGATAAGAAACAAGGCAAAGTTACTGATTGGTATGAAGGCAAAGACAGCGGCTTTCATGTTGACATCAAAATTAAAATTAACGGCAAGTACATTGACCCGGCTAAATTCAATCCAAATAAATTTTTGATTACTAACTCTAAACTAAAACCTGAAGATATTTTTCATATACCTAATTACTCAGAATTATAAAAGGAGAGTTGTTTTTTCACTATGGACTTTAACGCTTTTGAACCTCAAGGACCTTTCAAACCTCGAGGACAAGGAGGCTTCATTTCTCGCGAAGACTTCTCTAACCCCCCAAAATATGAAGAACCCGATACTCTCACTCTCGAATATCCTGCTTTGGCTGATAATATCAATACTGCTCTTCAGCAGGGATGGGACAGAGATAAATTACGCAGATTTCTCGCTGAACGGGAAAGCATCGCTCTGACACAGTACACTCCTCAGGAAGTCAACCAGTTCTTAGGACGTGATGATAACTCCGTACGCAACCTAGTTACTACCATGCAGAAAAAACATGATGACGCTTACGTCAATATCATGAAATACGACATGAGTGAAAACAAAGTACGCGATATTCTCGTTACTGCACGTGAATCCGGGATTGCTCCGGGCGTTTTGCTCCTCAATCCTGACTTGCTGCCCCATGCTGAAAAACTCGCAGGGGAACGCAGAAATGCTTTCGGACAGATTGCGGGGGCTATCAGTAATGCGGCGGCTTCTTACCTCAGCGGGGAAGCTAATTCGGCTGGCTTTGAGGCTCAAAGATTAATCAACATTCTTAATGACGACAATAAATTACTTGAAGAAGGCAAAAAAATTATCGGCCTCCCTCCAGACTTCGAGGGTGTTATGCCGTCTGATGATGAGTTCAGAGAACGCGCTAGAGAGACCTTATCTGAACAGTTGCAAGGATATAAAGAAGACCAAGAACGCTATCAAAAATGGGTCTCTGATTTGTCCGTACATGTAAGACCTCCGGACAGCGTTATCGGGGCTGCTGTCATTAGTGCTATCCAGAACGGCGGCTTTACTGTCATGAGTGCTATCAGGTCGGCGGCCGCTTACGGCTTGGGCGGACCTCTCGCGGGTATCGCTATGACCGCTTTTAATACCGCTGATGAAGCTCAAACAGAAGCAGGCGGGGTCTTCATGGAGGGACTTAAACGCGGCATGTCTCCGGAAGAAGCATATGAACGCGCTGTTAAAAACCGTAACGGTAACTTAGCTTTTCTCCCAGTCAGCAATTATGGAACTGATTTTCTCTTTCACGGTCTGGACAGCTTTTGGGAAGATATTGCTAATTCCATTCTGCCGGGTTCGGGCACTTTGTCAAAAGCTACTAAAAGAGTCATTAAATTAGGAATACCCACTATACTTGATTCCGCTGTCGAGGGTAATGAAGAGTTCGTTCAAGAATTCCTACAAATGGACGCACTCGGCGATGAAATTGACTACAATAGATTATGGGAAGCCTTTAGAATGGGCATGGCGGACGCTTTTATTCATTCTGTCGTTACTATGGGCGTTAAAGGCGGGTTGCGGCAAATCTATAACATGACTCCATCAGGCAAAGCTCAATTACAGGCTCAACAGCAGGCAGAACACTTTCAGTCTCTATATCAGCCAATCAAAGAATTACAAGAACTTGCAAGGGATATTCAAGACGGAAAAATTAAACCTAATGATATTGTCGATGATGACCCAGTCGTCTTTATCCCCATTTCTAAACTTGATGACGATACTAGGCTGGCTTTAGGTATTCAGGACGAAATCAACGAAGACGAAGAAGGCAATATCATTCAGTCCGAACAGACAGAACAGCAGGACGCTCAAGAACAGCAGAACGATGAAGAAGTCGCTGTGCGTAAATCCACTTGGGAGAAGTTCAAGGCTCAAGAACCGGAGAAGGCTCAGGCTTTACAGGAATACTTGCGCGAAGGCACTCAGGGCGTTACGGCTATTGAAGATTTAGCAAGAAAATATAACGAGATTGCTCAGACTGTCAATGACAACACAGAATTAAACGAGGCCGTCAATAATCTTGCTCAGCAATACGTTGACGCAGGGAAAACTCCGGCTGAAGCTAAAACTATTGCCACTGTCGCCGGGGCTTTCGCTAATGCTATGAATCAGGTCTATGATATTCCCATTCAACAGACTATGAATTTGAAGGTTCAACCTCAGAATGATACTAATGCTGCTCCAACTAGTCAGGGTGTTTCTGACCTCGTCCCTACTCACACTGCTTTAACCTCAGAGACTGATATAACCGGCAATAACAAAAACGTCAACACCTCACGCATTCGTACCATGAGAGGCACGGAAATTGACATTCAATACAAACTCGTTGAGGCTGATACTCTCATCACATCCAATAATGACAGCGGGGCTATTAACCCTGATTACCCGCAGGTTTTACAGCCTAGACAAAGAGACAGAGAAGCCAGCTTTTCACAAATTGCTCGCATGGCTGCTAACCTTGACCCCGAAATGCTGGGGGAAAACAGGCTTGCTTCTGATGGAGCACCCGTAATAGGTTCTGATAACGTAGTAGAAAGCGGCAACGGCAGGGTTATGGCAATCCGTCAGGCATACAAGATAGGGAAGGCGGAATATTACAGGGCATGGCTGAAACAGAATGCTTCACGCTTCGGACTTGACGCAGGGCAGATTGACGGCATGAATAATCCAGTATTAGTGCGTGAAAGAATTTCTGACGTTGACAGGGTAAAGTTCACAAGTGAGGCCAATGAAAGCAGTACCGCACTGATGTCTGCTACAGAACATGCTTTTGATGACGCTAAAAAAATAACTCCTGAAATGCTCTTATTGTTCAACACTAATAAATCCATTCAGGCTAATCGTGATTTTATTAACGCTTTTGCTGCTAATATTCTCTCTCCTAATGAACGCGGCAATTTCTTACAGGCTAACGGCAATATTTCTATGGCAGGTATTCGCAGAATTCAATCGGCTCTCTTCGCTATGGCTTATGGGGATACTGATATTCTTAACAGATTAAATGAGCTTTATGATGATGAAATAAAAAATGTCAGCAATTCTTTAATTAATGCCGCTCCTAAATTAGCTATGCTCCAATATGGCGGCTTCCTCCCTCACCTATCCATTCAACAAATTATCTCTGAGGCCGTCAATACTCTCGCTACTTTACGGGCGGAAGGCTCTTCCGTTGATGAATTCCTTTCTCAGACAAGACTTTTTGATGATATTTCAGATGAAGCTAAATTACTTCTCAAGTTCTTTGACGACAATAAACGAAGCCAAAAGAAAATTACTGCAGGTCTCTCCTTTTATGCTGACTTGGCTATGGCTCAAGGAAAAGAAGGTGAAAAATATCTGCCGGGGTTTGAGGATGCCGCAGAAGCTGCAAATAAAAATTCACTCCTTAAACGCGCTATTGATATGGCTCAGGACAGTAATCAATTAAACCTGTTTGAAGGGTATAACCAAGTCGGAGGCGTTATTGCTGCTCAGAACTTCGACAATGCTAACGGGTCAAACCTCAATATGCAGAACCTTGAGGTCGCAAAGCAAATGATGAAAGCAGGCAAGGACGCTAAAACTATCAGACTCGCTACTGGTTGGGAATTAGCTCCGGACGACGAGTGGAGACTTGAATTTAATGACGGCTCTATTGATGTCCCTACTCTCTTCGAGGCTTTGCAGGATAGTGATGGCGGTAAATTTGAACTCAATCTCTCTGACTTCTTTGACGCTCCGGAACTCTTTACTGCCTATCCTCAGTTAAAGAATTTGAGGGTCGTCTTTAACCCAGATATGTCTAAAGGCTACAACGGGGTCTATCATAAAGAAAGGAACATTAACGAAAGATATATTGACCTGTCTACAAGACAAGGGCGCGGCATTTGGGATATTCAATCTACTCTTAGACATGAAGTTCAACATGCTGTTCAGTATATTGAAGGCTTCGCGGAGGGCGGCGACCTTAGTATTGGCAATAAACTACGTCATGGCGTTGAAGTTTGGGGATGGATTAATGCACTTAAACAAATTGCAGATGAACACCCTGATTTAGGCAAATCAAGAACTATTGAGGATTTACTCATCAAAGAATATGAAGAACTAGGCATTGAACTTTTGATACCTAAGAAAAGTATCAGAGATAAAGCCTTTAGGATTTTTGAATTAGATGTTGATGAAAAATATCCTGACTACAAATCTGCTTGGGAACAGCGGGACAACATCAGCCAGTTATATGACCCTGACGATTACAGAACTTATGAACGCCTCACTGGTGAAGTTGAAGCTCGTAATGCTGCAAATAGAAGTGTGAAATCTCAAGATGAAAACAGAAATAGGCGGCTCGAAGTAACTGAAGATATACCGCGCAGGGAACAAATCACCTACTATCACAACTCGGAAAGTTACAATCAAGTTATTGGTGAAAAAGGCGCAAGAATGCTCGACGAACAGGAAGGCGTTACCTATCGCATGGATAACCTCAACCTTGCACGGCAGATGAAACAGGCAGGTAAAGACGCTAAGACTATCAAGCTCGCTACGGGTTGGGAGTTAGGGCATGAAGGCAAATGGAAGTATGAGATAATGGACGGCAATATTAATCCAGACTTCATTAAAGATAACAAACTTCAGGGAAGTATTCATCATACATATCACCTTCAGGACATCTTTGACGCTCCCGAAATCTTCAAGGCTTATCCGCAGCTAAAAGACTTTATCGTGCGCTTCAACATGAACGGTCAAGGCACTTATCTGGAGTACGACACCAATGAACTTTTCGTCGAAAACGGATTAACTGACAGCACGGCTAGGTCGGCCATTACTCACGAAATTCAGCACGCTATTCAGCATATTGAAGGCTTCTCCATCGGCGCAAGTTCGGGCACTTATTACGGCAAATATGGATACTATGACACCGTACCATCTGGTAAACTTACTTGGCACAATTGGGATAGAAAGGCAAAGTCTATCTGGCATTCTCTCACTCCTAGCAGACAAGGTTACTGGGGCTATGTCGTCAAAAAGATTAACCAAAACAACGGGTACGATATTGATGACATCATTGATGAATATCTGCCTTTGAATGAACGCAGCAGCTTCAAAGATTGGTACAATGCCAGAATTAACGCTCGCGAAGGAAGACAATTCGGCGAACCTATCACATCACCCTATGACGCTTATAGAAATACTGCTGGTGAAGTTGAAGCTAGAAACACTGAAAGCAGGCTCGGCATGTCTGAACAGGAACGCAGAAACACTACACTTGCTGATACTGAAGACGTACAGCCTCCAGAAAAGCAGATTATCAGGCGCATTAATGATAACGGCAGGGAAACTTTCGGCAAGGCTGAACAGTACAACCAGTCTGCTATAAACCAATATGAAGACGATGAAGACTATTCCTTATCACCTGAAGCATTAAGACAGATTGACGCTGTACGTAAGCAGTACGAAGGCACTAAACAGTGGCTTAAAGCTCCAAATGGCAAGAAAACAAATCTTACTGAACTTCAATGGCTGCAAGTAAGAACGCCTAACTTCAAACGGTTCTTCGGCGACTGGGAGAATGACACTGCAAACGCTAGTAAAGTACTTGATAAAAACGGTGAACCCTTAGTTGTCTATCGCGGCACTATGGAGGATAACCCTATTTTTAGTAATTCTTACGAGGCAGGTATTGGCATTTTCTCCTCTGATAATTATGATGTCGCTTATCAATTCGTTTTCCCTCGTGAATACGGGCAACTCATTACTTCTGTTTGGAATGATGAATATGATGATTATGACGATATTCAACCGGGACCTATTTATGACTGCTTCCTTAATATCCGTAATCCTAAAATCTTTGAAGGAACTACAGCTCAAAAAATTACTAACGATACAGCAGAACAAACAAGAGCACTTAAACATGCACTTCATGAAGGCTACGA
>CALGGR010000158.1 GCA_937915755.1 uncultured Fretibacterium sp.
AAAATCAGCGGCGATTGCTCACCGCCGAAGAATTTTATCATGATTATCTGAAAAGCACGCTGACCGAGCGGTGGGATTGAATGTTCAAAATAACGTCGCCGATAGCCTGCGCCATGCTGAGGACGGTAATTTTGGGCGATTGCTTATCGGGCGGCAAGGGGATTGTATCTGTAATGACGAGCTGTCCGATGTCGGAGTTGTTAATTTTCTCGACGGCGTTTTTACTCAAGACGGCGTGAGTACAGGCGGCGATAACTTTCTTTGCGCCGAGCTTCTTGAGAGCCTTCGCGCCTTCGCAAAGACTGCCCGCCGTGTCGACAATATCATCAACCATAAGCGCGACTTTGCCGTTGACTTCGCCGATGATGCTCATAACTTCCGCTTCGCCGGGACGCGGACGCCGTTTTTCGATAATGGCAATCGGGGCTTTGAGATAATCGGCAAGTTCTCTGGCACGAGTGACGCCGCCCAAATCGGGCGAGACGACAACCAAATCGCCGCCGAAATCTTGATCTCTGAAATAATCGGCAAGAACGGGAGCCGCCTTCAAATGGTCGACGGGAATATCGAAGAAGCCTTGAATTTGTCCCGCGTGCAAGTCGACGGTGATAACGCGCGTCATGCCCGCCGCAACCATTAAATTTGCAACGAGTTTAGCGGAAATAGGCTCGCGCCCGCGCGTCTTCCTGTCTTGCCGAGCGTAGGCGTAATAGGGAACGACGGCGGTTATCGAGTGCGCCGACGCCCGCTTGCAAGCGTCCGCCATAATCAGCAAGTCCATCAAGTTATCGTTGACGGGCTGGCTTGTCGGCTGAATGATGAAAATATCCTTGCCGCGAATGCTGTCGCTAATCATTACTTGCGATTCCCCGTTGTTGAAACGCCCGACGAACGTATCGAAGATTTTAACGCCCATGTGCTCGGCAATTTTCTGCGCGAGTTCGGGATTGGCGTTGCCGGTCATCAAACAAAAATTACCAATCTCGTCAATTCTGCTTTTAGTGCTCATTTAGAACAGCTCCCTCAGAATTATTTTTATGCTTTATTTAAGCGGCGTCTTCTTGCCGTAAATCAGCAAATCCCACACGTCGTAAGCTTGAACTTCGCCCGAAAGAATGCCTTCCGCCGCGTGCAAGAGATTGCCGCCGCAATATTTCGGGTTAAGATAAAAGCCCGACTCAAGCTCCGTCTCAAACGGCACGAAACAAGCTTTTTTGGCGTAGGGCAAGCAGTCAAATCGCTCCAAAACGGCGGGGCTTGACGTGTGCATCGTCACCAAAACATTTGACCAGTTAATTTTATCCTTGCGTTCGTTCCAAAGTTCCAAAGCGTCGGCGTCGTTCGTGAAGCTGTTCATAAACCACTGCGTACCGTCAAGCCAGAAAATCGGATAGCTCAATCCCAAATCCGCGTTGTACTCGGTGCGCTCAAAGTGCAAATCTTTTTTGAGATGCCAGCGAGCTTCGGGCAGGAAATTCATAAAATGTTCCTCAGAAGTGTACATGCCGATTGTAGGCGACAGTTCGGGAAGTCCGAGCTTGTGATAAGCGATACCTGCCCACCAACCCATTGACAAAATCGACAAGCCGGAATTGCGCAACTTAGCGTATTTTTCAAGCGTGAAACCCGGCAAGCAAACCGTACGGTCGAGGACAAATTTATCGGTGTCAAGACCGAGTTCCTCAGCCTCCGCGATAATCGGCGCAAGGTCGACTTCATGCCCCGTCACGAGAACCAAATCATAATCAAGATTAACGAGGTCGCGCTTATCGATTGTATTCAGCCTGTTAATCGGCATTGAAACCGATTCGACGACGCCCAAAATATTCACGCTGCCACGCGGCTTGTCCAGTGCGGCAAAAGCCGGTCTTAAGAAAGTTTGACTTTTAGCCTTGTCTTGCGTGGCGATTGTGTCATATTGAACCCAAACTACTACGTTCATGAAATTTCCTCCTTGCGATTATTTCCTTTTATCGTTCCAGACTTCGATATTCGTTTGACGGGAGCGGGCGACGGCAAGATTTCCCTTAGGAACATTTTTGGTTATCGTGGAGCCTGCCGCAATGTACGCGCCTTCTTCAACCGTGACGGGCGCAACGAGATTTGTATTGCAACCGATAAAAGCGTTGTCGCCAATAGTCGTGCGGAATTTCTTTTTGCCGTCGTAATTACAAGTGACTGTTCCGCAACCGATATTTACGCCACTGCCAACGTCCGCGTCGCCGATGTATTGTAAATGCGGGAGCTTTGAACCTTCCCCGACGTTGGAGTTTTTGACTTCGACGAAGTTGCCGATTTTGACGTTTTCGCCAATCGTCGTGCCGGGTCTGATATGAACGTAAGGACCGAGCGTAACTCCGTCGCAAATTTCTGCTTCGTGGCAATAGCTGAATTGCGCCGTAACTTTATTGCCGACTTTCATATCCGTAAAGCGAATGTTGGGACCAATCTTGCAGTCTTCGCCAATTATCGTATTGCCTTCAATGTAAGTGTTCGGATAAATGATTGTGTCCTGCCCGATTTCAACGTCGCCGTCAATGAAAGTTGTATTCGGGTCGATAATCGTAACGCCCGCCTCCATAAGGGCTTGCTCTTTCCTCATGCGCAAGGCTTTATCGGCGGCGGCAAGTTGAGCGCGGGTATTTATTCCTATAGTCTCTATGCAGTATTCTGCTTTGAACGCGCCGATTTTTTCGCCTGCCTCTTTTAATACATCATATCCTGCAACCAACGAATCGTGCGTTACGAATATGAAATCCTCTGTTTTAGCCTGGGCCAGCATTATTCGGTCAAATGGGTCATTGTGGATTTTCGGCAGGTCTTTGAGCTGATTCAAATGTGTTGGTAAAATCTGCTTTACCAAAATATCACGGTCGAGGCAAATTTCATACAGTTTTTCGGGCGAAAACAGCAATTCGAGTTTTCCATTGCTTTGTTTTATCGCGATTTCCCACATTGAGATGCTGCTGAAGAATATTGAATTTCCTGTGTTTTTTGTCATCTCCATAACGCCAGCTGGAAGCCTGTCATCCTCCGTGAGTACCCAGAGCAGTATATGAGTGTCGAGCAGAATATTCATGACTATTTCACCCCAAACATTTCCGCGATCTCGTCATTCACGGAGTCGAGCTCCTCAAGACTTGGCGCAGTGAACATTCCTTTTGCGATACCAACTTTCACTCCTCGTGGAGGGTTGTAGTAATCAGTGATCCTTGCGACAGGGTTACCATGTTTTGTGATGATAACCTGATTTTCTCCGCCGAATACTACCTTCCCGATAAGTTCGGACAGCTTTCCTTCCGCTTCTTCTATGTCTACACGCATAGCTATTTCCTCCCTGTATATATGGTGATGTCATTATAGCATTCACCGTAATCATGAGAGTAACGGTAGTTCACACAGATTCCCCCCTGAGATATAACCTCAAGGGGGCATAACTGCTACAATCCAGTTCTCAGTAAAGCTATCACGTTAATCACGGGTTCTTCATACGGATGAATAGCTTTAACGGCCTCGATTACTCTTTCAGCTTCTGAGACCCTGCAAGTTACCTCAGCTTTGATTTCTTCCTCAGTGCTTACCTTCCCGACCTCCCCGCTGTAAGGGTGAGTGCCCTCAAGCGGCCGCCACGTCCCCACAACACGTGAGTACGACATGCAGGAATCATATTTCCCGATGTGCCCGGCACCGCAATTCCTCAACGTCTCCTGCAATATTTCAAGGTGCGACTCAGGAATGAATATCTCAATCTTGCAATACTTCGTCATAACAGCTGCGAGTACACAGGGCCGGAAGGTTTGAGATCGCTTTTCATCAGGAACAGCTCATCGCATGTCCACGAAAGTTTTGGGACTTCGCCGAGTTTCCTCACCAAGTTTTCGGGAAGGTACGAATCCTTCAGCCTTGCGAGCGTCAAATGTGCCTGAAACTTCTTCGTGTCCCTCTCAATTCCAGCTCCGTCAAATATAACATCGTTGACCTTCTTTGCGACATGGCCGAGTTCCTTTGCACCCTTGTCGCCCGAAAGCCACAATACTCGCGGCGCATTGAGGTTCGGGAACGCGCCGATGTACGACAATTCAACCGTGAAAGGCTCAAAGTTTTTCACCGCCTCCAAAGCCTCTTTAACGTCCTCTGTAACTTCGCGGGTGTTCTCGCCCAGGAATTTCAGCGTTATGTGGAACTGTGAGCGTCTTACCCAGCGAATTTTTGCTAGAGGCCGCAATTCTGCGAGGAAATTTTCCAATTCGTCGGCGACATTTCCCGGCACTTTCACGGCAACAAACGAGCGTATCAATTCCGGCATCTTTTTATATGAAGCTCACAATCTCGGCCATGCTCTTGCGGAGGTAATGTCTGTCAGCGGGCATAGCATCATCCGCGGGATAGCCAATCGGGAAAAGCGCAACGAGGTCGTAATCCTTCATCTCCGGGAAAAGTTCCTTGACCTTCGGAGCGTCAAAGTATCCGACCCACGTCGTCCCCAATCCCTCAGCCTCAACCGCGAGCATCATGTGAGTCGCAACGATTGCAGCGTCAACGTCCTCGAAGTTTCTGTTGTCTGACGGTCTCACGAACGCGCCTTCTGTTGTTCCGCCGACCGCAAGGACTACGGGGACTTCCTTCGTCCACTGGAAGGGAGTGCATGACTTGATTTTTGCGAGTGCATCAGGGGACTTTATGACCCAGATTTTCACGGGCTGAACGTTTTTCGCTGTTGGTGCTGAGATTCCGGCCTGAATTATCGCGTTGAGCTTCTCGTCCTCAACGGGCTTGTCTGAAAACTTCCTGCATGAGTAGCGCGATTTCACAAGTTCACTGTATGTCATTATTATTCCCCTGCCTCGAACATTTTGTTTATGCCACTGATATAAGCCTGCAATGACGCTTCAACGATGTCGGTCGAAATCCCCGAACCAGTATACATTTCCCCGCTTGACGCGCTCGAAATCTTCACGACAGCCTCACCGATTGAGTCCTCGCCCTCAGTTACAGCACGAACGCTGAAATCCTCAAGCCTCGCCTCAACACCGAGCATCTTGTTGACAGCCTTGAAAGCAGCATCAAGAGGACCTGCGCCGTACTCGACACCTTCCATGATGTTGTTGTCCCTTGAGAGCTTCACGTAGGAGATCTTCGGAATGTCGCTCCCTGAAGTTATCGAGTGGCTGATGAGTTTGCACGTTGGAGCGGAACTTTCTTCGGGGCGTGAAATCTTCGAGCGGTGGAGCGTAAGTGCCTCAAGGTCGGAGCTTGTGATTGTCTTCTTCTCGTCAGCAAGTTTCTTGAAGCGCGTGAAAATGTCCTCAAGTTCCTCGTCCGGAATCTCATAGCCCATGCTCTCAAGCCTCTCACGGATTGCGTGCTTCCCTGAATGCTTGCCCAACACCAACGCTCTGTGAGGTACGCCGATTTCGTCAGGGTTCATGATCTCGTAGGTCTGAGCGTTCGTTATCATTCCGTGCTGGTGGATACCTGCCTCGTGAGCAAAAGCGTTTGCCCCGACAATGGGCTTCGTCGGCGAGATTGCGACACCGATTATGTTGCTGAGGAGACGGCTCGACCTGTAAATTTCATGAGTGTTAATCCCTGTTTCAGCATCGTAGAAATCACGGCGAGTTCTTATTGCCATAACAATTTCTTCGAGGCTTGCGTTGCCAGCGCGCTCACCGATTCCGTTGACAGTGCATTCAACCTGAGTAGCCCCTGCTTTGACACATGCAAGCGAGTTTGCCACGCCCATTCCCAAATCGTTGTGGCAGTGGGTTGAGATGTCTACATTTTCGACACCAACGACATGCTCACGGAGATATGTGATGAGATCTCCCATTTCCTGAGGCGTTGAATAACCTACAGTGTCGGGGACGTTGATGGTTTTTGCACCAGCGGCGATTGCGTTTGAGAAAGCCTGAGCGAGAAATTCCCGGTCTGAACGTGAGGCATCTTCTGCGGAAAACTCAATGTCGTCGCACTTTGCCTTAGCGTATGAGACCATCTCGGTGATTGTCGAGAGAACCTGCTCGCGTGTCATTCGGAGCTTGTACTGCATGTGAACGTCGCTTGTCGCAATGAAGACGTGAATGCGGGGCTTCTTCGCGTCTTTAACAGCGTCCCAGGCAGCGTCGATGTCGCGGGTATTGCAGCGTGCGAGGCTTGCGATTATGCAGTTTGGTGCTGCGCCTGCGATTGCCTGAATGCTCTTGAAGTCCATCGGAGAGGCTATTGCGAATCCCGCCTCAATGATGTCGACCCCGAGTTTCTCAAGCTGACGGGCCATGACGATCTTCTCGCTGAGGTTCATACTGCAACCGGGCGACTGCTCACCGTCGCGTAATGTTGTGTCGAAAATTTTTACCCTGTTCATGATTATTCCTCCTGTTCAACAAAAAACGGGGTCTGAAACTTTGTGATTGTCTCAGAATCCCCGTATCCGTATGCTGATTTCGTGATGTTCGCGCTAAATATCGGCATTCCGGAGATTCCCAGAATGCTGGAGTAGTGCGAGTGTCATTGTGAAAATGTTAATCATTCCTGAGAGCCTCCTTTGAGTTTTAGATTTTAGCGTGAATATTTTACATGTTGTAACTGTCCGTGTCAAAGATTCATTAGCGTGGGCAGGGCCTTCTTGCACATCATGGTATAATTCAGAAAAACAAAAAACTGACAGAAGAAGGAGGAAGTAGAATCATGATTCTTGGCGCAATTATCGGCGATGTTGTCGGACGTCCTTATGAGTTCGATAATATCAAGACAAAAGAGTTTGAGCTTGTTACAGAGCGTTCCAGGTTCTCTGATGACTCCATCATGACGCTTGCAATAGCCAATGCCTTGCGTAACTGGAAAAAGGGTTCGCCGATCGACGAAGACGAGTTCAGACAGGTCGTCATAAAATCGATGAGACACTTTGGGAAACTTTATCCTAATGCCGGTTATGGTGACGGTTTCAAAAGATGGTTACAATCTACCCCCCCAACCTTATAACAGCTACGGCAATGGTTCAGCAATGCGGGTTTCACCAATTGCATGGTACTTCGATGACCTTGATCAAGTTGAGAAATACGCAGCAATAACGGCAAAAGTTTCACACAATCACCCAGAAGGCATTAAAGGCGCTCAAGCCACAGCTGCCGCTATCTTCCTGGCACGAACAAGAAAAAGCAAAACCGAAATCAGCGATTACATAACCAAAACCGAAATCAGAGACTACATCGCATCAAAATATTCCTACGACCTCAACAGAACATGTGATCAGATTCGCCCAACGTACGATTATGACGTAAGCTGCCAGGGAACTGTTCCGGAAGCTATCATCGCTTTTCTCGATGCTGCAAACTTTGAGGACGCTCTACGAAACGCAGTCTCATTAGGCGGGGATTCCGATACGCTTGCTGCGATTACTTGCTCTATCGCTGAAGGGATGTGGGGAGTACCCAAAGAGATCGAGAAGCTGGTACGTTTGCGACTTGACCCGCTTATCATGGCAGAGCTTGAGGAATGGGAGCTTGCTTTGGCCGACAAAGAGCCGGAGAATATCAAGAACGGAATAACGGAAGTAGTGTTCATTCTCGATAGAAGCGGCTCAATGCAGGGACTTGAGAGCGACACTATAGGCGGTTTTAACTCCACGCTCGAAAAGTACAAGAAGGAAAGCAACAAGGCATACGTATCGACGGTGCTGTTTGATGACGAGCAAATTGTTCTGCATGATCGAGTGAAGATAGATAAGGTTGCGCCCATCACAAGCAGTGATTATTGGGTACGAGGCAGCACGGCTCTGCTCGACGCAGTTGGAGGAGCGATTCATCATATCGTAAGAGTTCACAGACACATGCGCCCTTCAGAAGTCCCAGAACACACTATCTTCGTGATAATCACCGACGGATATGAAAATGCCAGCGTGAAATACACCTATGACAAAGTCAAGAGCATGATTGAGCTTGAGAAAGAGCAATACGGCTGGGAGTTCCTGTTCTTAGGAGCGAATATAGATGCCGAACAAGTAGCCTCACATATCGGGATTTCCGCAAATAGAGCCGTCAATTACATGCACGACGCTCAAGGAACCAGGCACGTGTATGACAGCGTTGCAGGAGCCATGTTGGATATAGAAGCCGACGTGTGTCTTGATGAAGGCAGCTGGCGCGAAGAAGTTGACAGGGATTACTCAATACGCTCGCAATATCAAAAATATCAAAAAGCTCGGAGACACAGACGTACCATAGAGCAAGAACCAGAAGAGCTTCAGCATAGTGATGCTTTTGGTCTTGATGAAATCTTTGATGAGCCTGATGAGTAAATCACACCATTTGAAGTCTAGGATACGTTAATTAGTCATGAGGGAGCCTGACACGTTCCCTCTAAATACATTCTATGAAGGTGACTGTTTCGTGGGCTGGCAAATTATATCCATTGCTGCTTTGATCATATTCATGCTGGTGCTTCTTGTCGTGTTCTGGGAAATCTACAAGGGCATGAAAACTTTTCTCAATGATAATATCGCTGAGGTTCTTGTTGTTTGCGGCAAGGTCATTGATGAACGAATACAGGTTCTTGACTGCTCTGTCTCTAAGAAGATGACTTCTCTGCAATACGAGAATCAAAATTTGCGTGACGGCCTCAACTCGCGTTTAGACGGAATATCATCAATAATTCGGGAGGCAAACAATCAAACAGGAGATAATTTCAGCTATTTGCGTGAAGAACTGATCCAGAAGATTGATGCCCTTGCCTCTGTCAAAGCCACGAAGGGCACTGATACTGCCCCAATCGTTTCTGCATTACGTGAAGAGATGGCCAAGCTGCTTAGGACTATGTCGCAGAACATGGAAGATGTTTCCCATAAAATCGAAGGTCTTTCAGCTACCCTTGTTGCGATTAAGAGTGAAGGGGCTGGGATTGATTCTGAGGGCATCATAAAGAAACTCGACCTCATAGTTACGGCGTTACGTGACGAGATGGGGACACTGCTCGGAACTTTAGCGAAGAATATCGAGGAAGTTCAGAAGGGAACGATCAAGAATTTCGAGGACGAGATAAAGAAGTTCAATAAGGCGATAGATACAGCTGTTAAGAATATAGACAAGGCATCTACAAATCAGAGCCACAGGTTAGCCGAAATAGCCGGTATTGTCCAGGGCACATTAAACAACGGCATAAATGACATAAGAAACAATTTCAACAACTTAGGCGTTCAGCTGCAAGCAATTACCCAGAATGCAGAGGCGCAGATAAACACCAACTATCAAAACAACATGACGGCAATGTTCCAAATTATGGCGGATAACCTGAAAGCTATTATGCTTCAGCTTAAAGAGTTCGGGGCGCAGGGAGAATTATCTCAGCACATACAGACACTGCAAGACACAATGAACGGCGTTACGACAAAGCTTGAAGCAATCGCCGCAACGTTGGATAAAACGTATCAAGCCTCCAAGCAACAAACTACGCAAACCGACCAACCCCCCGCTCCTGCTGCTACTCCCACTGATGACAATGCTGTCCAACCCACCACTGATACCACTGATACCACGCCTAAAAATACACGAGCGCGCAGAAAAGATGACCAAGCTGCCCCCGCTCCTGCTAAGCCTAAAAACTCAAAAGGGAGCAAAAAAAATGACAAGGCTGCCGCTGCTCCTGCTACCCCAATTGATGACAGTAGCAATAATGCCGCAAGCGCAGAGCCTCAACAAGATAACCCCGAGAAAGGAGCATAATCATGACGCTAGATCCCAAAGAAATTTTTGCGGACTTGATCAATTTCAGAGAAGAAATAGGAGCCGAAGAAGCTCATGTCGATATTACGTTAAAGCCGTTTCGCTTCGTAGTGTATAACTTCTTAGGTGGCACAGTTTTTCACTTCATGCCCTGCCAAACGGTTAGAGGTACACTCCCCACAAGACTACACCGTACTTCACACAAACCAGACGGCTTGACCCCGTGTAGGCATTGTATTAGAGCCTGGAACGCTCAATTTCCAGACAACCAAGTAAACGAGCAAAATTTTGACCTTGAAAGAATTTTCAGCCAGCTTCAATATGATCCTCACATGTGGGACGGAGTAGACATCGACAAGATTAAAGAGGTCAACGACGAGAAATTCATGCCGGGCTGCTATTTGCTCTACAGACCCGTCAGAAACATGAAATTCCACTTTATGAAGTGTTCGGATGTTCGCTATGACGAGAAAATCGGCTGGATAAGAGCCTATCGCTTCACGAATAATATTTCGGGAAAATTTGAGCTGTTTGATAACACAACGCAATCTCTAAAGCCATGCCCCAAATGTTTGGCCGAATGGAACAACGGCGAAGGCTGGAATGGTTACAACGAAGCTTCTGAAGACCAGCAGAAAGTTATCACTAATAATTTCGACATACGGGAATTTTTCACACTAAGTCGCGGAAGACAAGAACTCGTTGAGCTTTACAAACTCATGGACGACAATAAAGTATGGTTTGGGGCAGACATAGGGAACGAATATCCGAGCAACTGGGGCGAGATTTCTAATATGTATCGTGTTGCAAACGGTTATCGCTGTGAGCAATGCGGAGTTGATCTGAGTGAGGCTACCGATCTGGCAATCGTTCATCACGTAAACGGCTCTCACCCTGAAGTCGGTCCTGATAACATGAAAGTCTTGTGCGTATGGTGTCATGCAAAGCAGCCTCATCACGGAAAATCTGTCAAGATTGACCGTGATCAATATGACCGGCTTATGAGATTATGGAGGGAGCAGGGGATAAAAAGGCCGGACTAATGTTGCCAAACCTCCCGGCCTCTTATTCTGCCGTACTATATCACACTTTCTTCTCTTTCTCGGCTATAGCATCCCTGAGAAGTGCCGCGCGTTCAAAGTCAAGTTTGTCGACAGCCTCCCACATGAGTCGCTCAAGTTCCGAGACGCTCATTTTCTCGATGCCCTTGCCCTTCCGAGTTGTCCCAGAACTTCCCGAATACTTTTCATCACCGTAAGCCGCTGAAAGTTCAGGGGGCAGCAAGTCCTTTACGCTCTTAGTTACGCTCACGGGGGTGATATTGTTCTCGCGGTTGAAAGCCATCTGACGCTCACGCCTTCTTCTTGTCTCGTCAACCGCCTGAGTTATGCTGTCGGTCATGTTGTCAGCGTAAAGCACGATCCTGCTGTTGACATTCCTGGCAGCCCTTCCCATGATCTGGATCAGCGACCTGTAAGAACGAAGATAGCCCTCACGGTCAGCATCAAGAATCGCAACGAACGTAACTTCCGGCAAATCCATTCCCTCGCGGAGAAGATTTATTCCGACGAGGACATCAATTTTCCCCGCCCTCAAATCCCGAATAAGCTCCGCCCTCTCAAACGTGTTAAGCTCCGAATGTATGTACTTCACCCGGAACTTCAGTTCACGAAGATAGTCAGCCAAATCCTCAGAGGACTTCTTCGTCAGAGTAAGCACTAATGAACGCTCGCCCTTCTTGACGTTCTCCCTCAGCTTGTCGATAACATCATCAATCTGCGTTTGCGCCGGCAAGACTTCAACCTCAGGGTCAGGGATCCCCGTCGGACGTATGATCTGCTCGGCTGTTACGCTCGATGACTGAAGCTCGTAATCTCCCGGAGTTGCTGAGACGAACACAGCCTGCCTCATTCTATCCTCGAACTCCTGCCATTGAAGCGGCCTGTTGTCCAAGCATGATGGAAGCCTGAAGCCGTTTTCGACGAGAACATTCTTTCTTGCACGGTCTCCGTTGAACATTGCGCGAACCTGCGGAAGTGTTATGTGGGACTCGTCAACAATAACAAGGAAGTCTTCAGGGAAAAAGTCTATCAACGTTCCGGGCGGCTGGCCATGTTTACGGCCGTCAAGGTATACGGAATAGTTCTCGATTCCCGAACAGTAACCTGCCTCGTTAAGCATCTCAATATCGTAGAGCGTCCTCATCTTTATGCGCTGTGCCTCAATGTACTTTCCCTTCGCCGTAAATTCAGCCTCAATTTTTGCGAGTTCCTCCTGAATTTGCGGGATTGAGTTTTCGATTGCGTCAGTCTGGGTAACGTAGTGCTTTGCCGGGAATATGCTTGCCTCGCTGACGTTCTCGATTACATGGCCGGTTACAGGGTGGGTGATGTCGATGCGCTCTATTTCGTCATCAAAGAATGTTACACGTATGCAGGTCTCGTCCTCATATGCCGGGAATATCTCAACAGTGTCGCCCCTTACCCTGAACTTTCCAGGCTCAGGTGTGAAGTCTGTGCGCTCGTAGTAATTCCCCACAAGCCTCGCCAAGAATGCCCGCTGATCTAACTTATCCCCGACACTGAATGAGATTATTGCGTCCTCGTAAGACTCTTTCATTCCGAGACCATAGATACATGAGACGCTCGCCACGACAATGACATCATGACGCTCAATGAGTGCTTTAGTTGCGGAAAGTCTCAGGCGTTCGATTCGGTCATTTACTGATGCGTCCTTCTCGATGTATGTATCACTCTGAGGGATATAGGCTTCGGGCTGATAGTAGTCGTAATAGCTCACGAAATATTTTACGGCGTTTTCTGGGAAGAACGCTTTGAACTCGCTGTAGAGCTGGGCTGCGAGGGTCTTATTGTGAGCGAGGATTAAGGCGGGGCGGTCGAGGTTAGCGATCACGTTTGCGACTGTGAAGGTCTTTCCGCTTCCTGTAACTCCCTTGAGGGTCTGGAATCTGTTTCCGGCCATGATGCTACGGGTGAGTGAATCAATAGCTTGGGGCTGGTCTCCTGCGGGTGGCCACTGCGAATATAGTACGAAATGTTTTTGCTTCTTCATTTAAGATTGTCCCTTCACGTTTTGAGTCCGTGAATATTATAATAGGAGCGTGATTTTTCACATAATACCCCGCATGAAATGTGGTAATATATAGCGACATGTCAGCTTTGTTATTTTCACCCGAAAGCGGAGGCCTTAATCAGAAATGCAGGAAGTCAAAAAAGTTACCACTGAAGCCGGGACTAATGAATGGCAGCTAGTCGTCTTTGTACTCGGCGATCAGTCTTTCGCAATCAACGTTGACAAAACAAGGGAGATATTACGCTGGCCAGGCGTTCGTTCAATTCCAGACGCACCTGTCGCACTGATCGGAATCACATCGGTTCGCGGTGAGGTTCTTCCTATGGTTGACCTGAGAATATTTCTCGGTATTCCCCCAGTTACCCCAATGGAGCAGAGCAAAGTCATCATAGCTGAGTTCAACGAGGTGAAACTCGGCTTTGTTGTTGACGCTGTAGAGAGAATATACAGAATCAAATCCGAAGACCTCGACGCAAGCATGACAGGGAAATATCTCGGCGACTGGATTCTCTACGTCATAAAGCGCGACTCACGCAACGTCCTTCTCCTCGACTATGAGGCAATCGTCCAGACAATAAGCCCGCAGCTCGTAATCCAGCATTCAGGAGACCCTGGCAAGGCAGTCGCAATGATGGAAGGCGTTGGACACCCCGGCGACTATCACATCATCGTCGCAGAAGACTCGCCGTTAATCCGCAAGCAGGTTGAGGACGCGCTCATGGCAAGCGGTTTCACCGACCTTCACATCTGCCCTGACGGCAAGGTTGCGTATGATGCTATCGTCGGCGCAAATGAGCATTGCGACTTACTGATTACGGACGTTGAGATGCCGAGGCTTGACGGCCTGACACTGACGAGGCGCATAAAGGAGAACCCTGAGACGAAGAATATACCGATAATAGTATTCTCATCAATAATGGCCAACGACATTAAGAACAAGGCCGCAAGTGTAGGCGCGAATTATCAGGTAACGAAGCCCGAAATCACAATGCTCGTTGAGTGCGTCGTCAAAGTGATCCGTGAGAAGCAGGAACGTGAAGCAACGGAGGCAGCAAGCTGATAAAAACACAAGCTATATTGCCATTCTGGAACTCTGAGCTTTATGTTGAAGTGTCTCCGTGTTTTCCGATTGGGAAGGATTATCAGCTCGTATCAGTGAACAGATTTCATGACCCTATCCTGAGGAGTGTTGCTGGGTCGTGTCTTGATTTGGACAGTGAGTTTTTCTTCATGGCCTCGCCAAGCACCGGCTGTGTCGGAAATCTTCCGCGCGAAAACTTCTTCAGGTATCAGCCCGACGGTGCGTTCAATCTGGGCTTTCTCATGATTCTTGGTTATTCGGAAAAAGTAGAGAAGGCTGTGATTGTTTCGCTGGGCTTAATGGAAGAAAAGAGCGGCCTGAGCGCGGGGATTACTACATGTTCGATATGGTCTCGCGGAATCTTTGAGGGAAATGCGAAAGTTATCGCTATTGCTGGAGATGATCCATTCTTTGACGGCTCGAAGTATCTCTATGTATTTGCGCGTGTCCTTCTTGACGTGAGGAAGTATTGGGGTACACCAGGGCAGTCATATTATGCTGAGAAGTTCGGGTATGAAAGGTTCTTTATGCGATGGGAGAACGATAGTCCTTACGACATGGCCGCAAGCAGTACGATAGCAGAGTTTGAGCTTGACACAACGAGGGAGATAGTAGGCGGGTCATCAAGAGAGGATTTTCCGCCGTTTATGGGTGCGGCAGTTAGCATACAATAAGGAAGTGTTGAAATGGCCAAAAAGACAGAGAAAGATACAAAGAAGCCCGCAGAAGATACTAAGAAAGCTACTGCATCAACAGGAAGTAATACAAACGAAAAGAGAAGCAGCAGTGTTGCCAGCCTTTTGGACGAAGGAAGTAGCAGAGGATATGTTACACACGACGATATAGAGCGTCATCTTCCTTCTGAGAGTTGGGATGCTGACACACTGGACAGGATATTCACAAACCTTCAGGAGATGGGCATTGATGTTGTCGACAAGTCAGAAATCGACAAGATGCCCCAGCAGAATGATGCCCGCGAGGAATTTATCCCAACAGTTGACAGCGAGATGGGGAAACTCGATGACATTCCCCTTACTGACCCAGTTAGAATGTACCTCCGCGAAATCGGGAAAGTGTCTTTGCTTACAGCAGCTGAGGAAGTCGAACTCGCAAAGAAGATGGAGAACGGAGACACTGAGGCTAAGAAGCGTCTCATTGATGCAAACTTGAGGCTAGTAGTAAGTATCGCGAAGAAGTACATCGGAAGGGGAATGCTTTTCCTTGACTTAATACAGGAGGGCAATCTCGGCTTAATCCGCGCTGTTGAGAAATTTGATTACCGTCGAGGTTTCAAGTTCAGCACATATGCAACATGGTGGATTAGGCAGGCTATAACGAGGGCTATTGCTGACCAAGCTAGGACGATTAGAGTCCCCGTTCACATGGTCGAGACAATCAACAAGATGGTGAGGATGTCGAGGCTTCTCGTTCAGGAATTGGGACGTGAGCCAACTGATGAGGAAATCGCCAACAAGATGGGGATTGAGCCTTCACGTGTCGAGGAGATACGGAGGATTTCGCAGCTCCCTGTATCGCTTGAGACCCCGATCGGCGAGGAGGAAGACTCACAGCTCGGAGACTTCATTGAGGACCATGAGCTTCCGAGTCCTGATGAAGCTGCGGCAGGTCATCTGCTTCATGAGCAGATTGAGGAAATGCTCTCGGCACTTTCTGAGCGTGAACGTGAGGTACTTCACTTCAGGTTCGGGCTTGAGGACGGACACTCATACACTCTTGAGGAGGTCGGAAAGAAGTTTAACGTAACGCGGGAGAGGATACGTCAGATTGAGGCAAAGGCACTCCGTAAATTACGTCAGCCTAGCAAGAAATTAAAAGATTTTCTTGACTGAGGGAGGCGGAAATGTCAACAAAAAGTTTCATGAACACCGTAAAGAATGCAAGGCGCGGGGTCTCTCTTGCAAAGAAAGTTCATTACAGGCTGGCTTTCGTACTTGCCGGTCTTGTGGGGCTTCTATGCGTCAGTGCGTTCTTTGTGTGGTGGCAGGAGAAGGGATTCAAAGGGTCATACCTTGATGCGCTGTGGACGATAATGTTCACGCTGATAGGGCAAGGCGAATTTGCGTCATACCCTCACACATTCAGCGGGAAGATAATAGTATTCTTCATATCGATATTCGGCGTTGCGATTCTGGGAGTTGTATTCGCTGAAGTGATGCAGAGGATAATCAACAGCAAGATAAAGCAGTTAATAGGGGAGATGATGGGGATAAACACATGCAAGTTTGAAGGCCATGTTCTGGTTTGCGGGTGGAACGCTAAGGCCGTATACATTCTGCGCGAACTTCTGGCTTCAGGAACACAGGCAGCACTAATCGCAAAGGAGAGGCCCGATAATCTGGACAGCAACGTATTCTTCATACAGGGAAACCCGTCGGAACGTGATACTCTGATACGCGGGGGGATACAGAAAGCACAGAGCGCGATAATCCTTAAAGACCCGAATTTCGGCGAGGACGATTCGCACTCGATACTCACGGCACTGGCTGTCGAGGACACTGCGCCTGATGTCTACACGGTGATGGAGCTATACAATCCAGACAACGAACGTTACGCGAGGTACGCACATGTTGACGACATACTATACTCGGACAACCTTGTCGCTAACATAACGGCCATGTGTACGCAGAACGAGGGGATTTCGCCGTTCATTCGGGACATTCTTTCGTCGGCTGATGACGGACACAGCTTCGCGGCTTTTGACGTTCCTGAGGATTACAGGGGCAGGAAAATCCGGGATATGTTCGACTACCTCAAGAGCGAGGGCGGACTTCCTGTGGGGGTGATCACGCCTCCTGCTGCGGCGGGGCATATACCTTCGTCGGAATGGATCTCGCAGGTCAATCCTCCTGAAGACATGACGATAACGCTCCCGATGAAGGTCGTTTGCATCGTCAAGGACAGCGGGGGACGGAAGGACTCGTAATCATGGAGAACGAGAACGCTCTAACTGATGAGCAGGAGTCCATAGAAACATGGAGGCTTTATCGTGAGGCAGCGAGGGAAGAATACGAATATGCACACGTCAGCTCAAACAGGCTTGACAACAAAGTGTATATACTGCTGGCAGTGTGCGCATTTCTGTTCCCTGTGCTGTATTCGGTGAGGATTGAACCCGCTGGTTTCATGTCGTCATGGCCTGCGTCTGTGCTGGCGGTAATAAGATTTTCGCCTCTGATATTTCTTTCTGTGGCTATAGTCCTGCTGTTGTATGCGGTGAAAACAGTGCGAATTGCAAGAATTGATGCTGTCAGTGCAATCAGAGAGGGGAAAAATATCAACGAATCCCTTCTTGAAGCGGAACACAGATTTGCGTGGGCTTATGCGTTCAGCAGAAATGCGGTGAAAGCCGAACAGAGCAAGAAATATGTTGTTGCTGATACGGCACTGGTACTCATAATAATTTCAGTGTTTCTTTTTATAGTAGCTGTAATACAGAAAGAGTACACGGAAATCAAGGAAGGCGGTGAAGTGAACATGTCGATAGATTGCAGCAGGGAAATCTCCCAAGAAGAGGCAGCAAAGATGACGGCTGATGAGCTGTTAGAATACGCAGTGAAAACTGGAAGACCTCCAAGAATGCCGACAACAAGCGAGCTTATGAAAAGCAAATACTTCATATTTCCGGGAGTAAGCAGGGAAGATTAACCGTCAACAAAAAGGGAGACCCTGAAATTCTTAGAGCCTCCCGAAAATTTCACATCAAGCCCGCCAAAGTTCCCACTTCAGAAGAACATCAGTCAGAAAATCATCAAGCAGAGGAAGAATCATATCGTCAATTTCCTCCGGGATACCGTACATTCCTTCAGCAACCGAGCACGCAATCGCCGTCAATGTATCACTATCACCGCTCAACGACACCGCGCACCTCGTAACGTCCTCGAAGTCCTTGCCCTCGAAGAAAGCTGTCAATGCCTCCGGAACAGTCTCTTGGCACGTCTCGACATGGTGATAATTCGGGCGAATCTCATCGAGCGTCCGAGTCAAATTATATCCGTAACGTTCGGTTATGTAGTCCTTGATTTCCTGCTTGCTTCTTCCTGTCCTAGCCATGAAAATTGCTGACGCTGTGGCCTGCGCTCCCTTTATGCCTTCGGGGTGATTGTGCGAAACTTCCGCGCTGATTTCCGCAAAACGTTCAACAGTTTCCAAATCGTCAAACGCCCACGCTACTGGCGATACCCTCATTGCCGAGCCGTTCCCGAAACTGTTGTAAGGCTGAGGGTGTGGCCTCGCAAGCCAGTACATGAACCTTGCACCGTAACCAGCAGAAGGGTATTTAGCCGCAAAATTTCGCATCAAGATTATTACCTGACGCCTGAAATCTTCCAGTGTAACAGGGTCTCCTCTCTTTGACATTACGCGCATAACAGCATCGGCGATCGCAAGGGTCATTACAGTGTCGTCCGTGAAGCGCGAATCCTCCGATATTAACGGGAATACTTTGCTGTGTGCAATCTCCCTGTTCTCGTCAAACTCATATGGGCTTCCTACAATATCGCCTACAATAGCTCCTAACACTCTCAATCCCTCCATTGTTCCCATTTCTGGACAATATATTTCATGTGATGGCGTAACCTCTCGAATGTCTCAACCTGAATCAGCGTAGGTATCCCGAAGAACGGCTCGGCTATTGCTCCAGACATCGCCGCAAGTGCCTCCGATTCCCCGCCAAGTGAGACAGCTTTCCGCACAGCGTCCTCAAAATTCTCACCCTCAAGAAATGCCGTGAACGCTTCAGGAACCGAGTCGGGGCATGATGTGTTGTAGGAATATTCAGGCCGTATTTCCTCAAGGGTACGCGACAAATCATAGCCGTACTTCCCCGTTATGTAGCCGCGAATTTCGTCCTTGCTATGCCCTGTCCGTGCCAAGAATACAGCCCCCGCTACTGACTGCGCTCCTCTTATTGCTTCGGGGTGGTCATGGGTGATGGCTGCGCTGACTTCCGCGAACCATTCGACGGTCTCCAAGTCATCGAATGCCCACGATACAGGCGAGACCCTGACAGCCGGATTGTTCACGAAACTGTAAGAGGGGTGAGGACGCTTTGCCCTGAGCCAGTAATAGAACCCCTGACCGTAACGAATATTCTTGTACCGCTTGCAGAGCGTACGAAGTGATGACTTCAAGTTCTCGGCAAATTTTGCGCCCGTCGTAAAATCACCGTGATTCTTCATCGAGTCCATAAGAGCCTCAGCAGTCGCAAGCGTTATGACAGTATCATCGCTGGGGCGGGATTTAACAGTGAAAAGGGGGAAATCCTCAGACTTCATTCCCCCCGCGTGGTACGGGCTTCCTATGATGTCCCCAACTATTGCCCCGAGCATTCACTAACCCTCGAAGGGCTTTACTCCTTTTACGGCATCTGAAGGGTAAATCCTTGCGTCGCCGTTGTCAGTGTCAATCATGACGTACCTGTAATTCCCCATTCCCAGCTCCTTCATGTACGTTAGCTGACGGTGGCCATGACGCGACTCAATCCGCTCAACCAAATCATGACGGAAATTCTCAGGCAGCGCGTAAACCAAATCAACCGACGCAGAATCAGCCGCAAGAATATCAAGCGAGGCAACGATACCGATGTTCGGGGTTACAACAGGGGCAGCGTAAATACCCTCGCAGTCGCAGGATACTGACATATTACGAAGGACGTTGATGAAAGCGATGTGCTTCCCGAAATGGTCAACCGTAGCTTTTGCTGACTCCATCATTCGCTCCATGAACTCCTCCTCAACGATGTCCCACTGGTTAGGCTGGCCGGGTGTTGTGTGGATCCATGCCTTCCCGATTTTTCCGTCAGCACAGCCGATCCCGATGTTCTTCCCTGAACCGCCGAAGCCTCCCATCGCGTGTCCCTTGAAGTGCGTCAACACGAGAAGCGAGTCATAGTTGAGCATGTTTGCGCCTACTGACATTTTCGTGAACCACTTTCCGCCTTTTACGGGAAGAAGGGCAGTTCCCTTTTCGTCCATTATGTCAACTGTAGCAAAGTTCCAGCCGTTTACTTCGATTGTCTTGCGGTGAAGTTCGGTTGTGTGCCTGTCAGCCTCGTAATATGCGTTAGTCTCGACGATGTGTGCTGAAGGGAGGTCATTATTGATGAGGGATTTGACCCATTCGCGCGGGATAATGTTCGGGCCTTTGGGTTCGCCCGTGTGTAATTTGATGGCGACTTTTCCGGTGATGTTCTGGTTGATTCGTGCGTAAATTTTCCTGAGACCTTCGGGAGATAAGTCGCGCGTGAAGTATACGATTGACTCACTTCCTGAACGCTCGCTGTAAGGTAGGTATTTGCTTCCGTCCGACATTGTGATAATTCCTCCTGCATGAAAAGTTTCCCTGATTTTAGCACACACATAAAAAACCGGGCAGAGCGTCTAACCCTGTCCGGCATTACTGGCTTCGGAATGTCTACCTAGTGAACTATAGGAGGTATCCACCAAGGCGATTCTTCTTTTTCCTGTGAAATGCAGTCATTCAATCCGTCCTTGAATGCCTCCATGAATGAATCTACCTTGTCACCTTCCGGCGCGCAATAAGCGAACCAGCATCCCTTCGCAGTTCCCCATATGATCCCTGCTGCCCATCTCCAAACACTGGAATCAGGCTCGGGTATGCATCCTCCCGGCACAATCGCGTAACTTTCAGGGCTGAACGCTGCGAACATTACCACGAACAGCGACAAAACCGCAAATTTCTTCATGGCCGCCACCTCTCACCAGAATATCTTGATGATGTCCCACGCTTCTTTTGCGCCTTCCTTGCACCCGTCAACGAACTCCCCTACACCTTTTCCGTCCTCAGCGGCATATGCTTTCACAGCTCCGCGCCCCAATGCCCAAACTGTCCCCACAGTCCCGACAGTAACAGCGATTATAGTTTTCCTGCCCCACGTAGCCGGGTTCAAGTTGCTCCACGAGAACGCATCAGCAGAAGGAGGAACACAGGCCGAGAACATTAACACTACGAGAACACACACACAGCAATCTTCTTCATGAGCAAAAACCTCCTGTGAATTAAAATCTGAGTCAATTCTACATTAGAATGGGGGGAGGGCTGTCAAGCTGTAATAGATATTTACGTATAATGACGTGCCTAGGGAGATTCGAACTCCCGACCTTTGGCTCCGGAGGCCAACGCTCTATCCGCTGAGCTACAGGCACAGAACTGCAACAGGGAAGATTATATCACTCCCTGAGCAATCCTCGTAAAGAACTTTATCAGCGGCTCGGAGTAAAGCCCGTAAAGGAACGACCCCGCCGCAAGAATCCCAAGCGGTATAAGCATCTCATAACCCGGATCTTTCACGCCTTTGTTCGCGGTCTTGAAGTCAAAATTCTGTCCCGGCATTATGAATATGCTGAATATCGAGAACACGTAAAGCACCGTCAGAACCGCCGACACCGCAAGCATTGCCACGCCCGCATGACCCATTGAGACCGCCGCAGCAGCAGTTCCAAGCTCCCACTTTCCCATGAATCCCGCACTGGGTGGAAGCCCGCAGAGTGCAAGCCCCGAAATCAGAAGAGCGAGTGAAGTTTTCGGCATTCCGAGGCCGAGACCGCGCATGTCGAAAAGGTATTCTCGTTCCGTCTGGCACAACACAGCCCCGGCGCAGAAGAAGAGATTTATCTTCATGACCGCGTGGCCTCCCATGTGCGTCAATGCCCCCGTCAAACCTTCCGGCGTAAGCAAAAGAACTCCCAATAAAATATATGAGAGCTGGCTTATCGTTGAGTACGCGAATCTTCGTTTGAGGTGCTGAGTAGCGAGTGCCATTGATGAGCCGTAGATTATCGTTATGCAGACCATCGTGAAAGCTGCATACTGCGCCCAAGTTCCCGCGAGTGTCTCAGGCTCAAAGACGTACCATGTCAGCCTGATAACCGCGAAAATTCCAGCCTTTACGACTGCAACAGCGTGCAACAATGCAGTAACGGGTGTAGGTGCTACTGATGCCGACGGAAGCCACCCATGAAACGGGAAGACCGCCGCTTTAACGCCGAAGCCCAAGAATCCCAAGAACCACGCGACGAGGAACATGTTATCAGGCTTGTTCGGCCAGATTCCGAAAGTTCCGCCCATTCTGAAGGACTCGCCTCCGCCCTGAGACATCGCATATGTCAGCGCAATGAAAGCACACGCCGCACCTGCAACGGAATACGTGAGGTATTTTCGACCCGCGTACCTTGCCCGTCCGTCCATTTCGTGCATTACGAGGGGGAGAGTCGTCAGCGTCATGACCTCATAGAACAGATAGAGAGTGAGGAGGTCGGACGATAACGCTATTCCTGCAACGACTCCATACGTAAGCACAAACCAGCCGAAAAACGATGTCTCGCGGTGTTCATGGCTCATGTACTCGAATGCGTAAAGCGTAGTCAGCGGCCAAAGTAGCGCAATGAGTACGGCGAAGACCATTCCGAGACCGTCAAGCCTCAGTGAGAAACTAGCGCGCTCTGAGAAACGGAAGAGGGTCAATGTGTTCGCTGGAGGGTAGATTACGAGGAGGAGTATTGCGGCTGTGTTGAGGATTACGCAAGACTCGATGAAGATGTTTCGCTGTGTCCGGCTCTTGAAGTTCAGAGTCGTTATTAGCAGCGCGGAGATTGCGGGGATCAGTATCGGTAGAAGGAGTAATTTTTCGTTCATGGCCTTATCACCTCACGAAACGTATTGATACACTCAAGAAGAAAACCGTCAGCAAAAATATTGCCGAGATAAGCACCAAGTCCCAGCTTAAATTGCTGCTCTTCACTTCAAGTGAGCGTACTTTCTCCCGCAAGCCTTCCATGTCTCTGTCAAGCCTGCGAATATCAAGCCTCATATCCGCAAGTAAGAACTCTATCCTTGAGACAGCCGCCTCTATCTTCTCGTCGAGCCTGCGAATCTCAGCATCATGAACATCTTTACGTACAAATTCATCACTCAATTCTTCAAACCTCCCTGCTGGAAAATTTTTCTGGAATGTCAAAATTATACACGAAAGATTATATTTTGACCCGTTCCCTGTCAGGGTGTTCACCGCTCCAGCCCATAGGCGGCATATTCTCGATGCGCGAAATATCCTCGTCATCAATCTCGAAGTCAAGGCACTCAAGATTCTCACGAAGCCTCTCAGGTGTCGACGCTTTCGGAATCGGCATGACTCCCTCCTGAATGCAGAAGCGTATGCAGACCTGCGCGGGCGTAACATGATACTTCCCCGCAAGCTCAACTATCAGCTCATCAGCGAGCACCCTTCCCCTTCCGATTGGACTCCACGCCTGAACCTGAATCCCTTCACGCCTGTAATATTCCAGCGCAAATGCCTGAGTGTGCCCCGCGTGAAATTCGAGCTGTGCGATTGACGGCCTGACCCCGCAATGAGCAAGTATGTTCTCAGAATGGTAAGGGAGAAAATTGCTGAGACCTAGCGCACGAATTTTCCCTTTCGAGTGTAAATCTTCCATTGCTCGCCAAGTCTCAAGGTCGAGGGCTTTCCATTCCTTAAGCTCAAGATTTGGGCGGGGCCAGTGTATCATCAGGACATCAAGGTAATCCGTCCCCAAATTCTCAAGCGTCCGCGAAAATGACCTCATGGTGCTGTCATATCCCATGTCTGAACGCCATATTTTTGACGCAATGAAAACTTCTCCCCGCTTAATGCCTGTTTGCTCCAACGCCATAGAAATATCCCGCTCATTGCCGTAATACGATGCTGTATCGAGATATTTGTATCCTCCTTCAATCGCGCTAACGATAGATTCAAGTTCCGACTTGTAAGTTCCGAAACCTATAGCAGGAATCGTAAGGCCGTTATTCAGTTTCAGAGTACGCACGAAAATTCCTCCTTGTAAAAATTGTGTGAGGCTTTATGTTTAGCACATTTACGAGAAAATTTTTAGGGGAAAATTATGGAAATTTTTGCGGAAAATTTGACAAACTGAAAAAAAGGCGTAAAATTCCGGCTCAAATCAATTCAATACATATTGCGAGTGTAGACAATATCTTTTCGGACTACCTTTCAGAGAATACAATCGCCGGGAGAGATCGCAAATCCCCCGGCTCAAAACCTCCCATTTCAATCACTTGTTGAGAAAAGCAGTGACCCTTTCCTTGACTCGTGAACCGTCTGCCTGACCTTTTGCCTTCGACATCACAGCCTTCATGAGCTTGCCCATGTCTTTTGGCGACGACGCGTTAATCTCCTTCGCTGCCTCAGAAATCATAGCGTCAATCTCATCATCACCGAGCTGTTTCGGCAAGTACGGCTCAAGTATCTTGACCTCAGAAAGCTCTGACTCCGCGCGGTCATTTGCTCCTCCGGCTTTATACTGTTCAGCAGCGTCCTTTCTCTGCTTTATGAGCTTGCGGATCACTGCGTAGACATCATCATCAGTTATCTCGACGGATTTTCCTTTGTCGGCCTGTAACTTCTGGAGTTCAGCCTTGAGCATTCTGAGGGTGGAAAGTCTCGGTTCTTCGCGCGACTTCATGGCTTGGGTCAAATCGTGGGTAATATCCTGTAAAAGCATCGTTAATTTCCTCCTTACACAAAAAACGGGAGCATATTTCAGCCCCCGTAAACGTTCAAACTGTTAGCCTGGATTCCTGCGGCGCATTGATTTCCTTTTACGGGCTGCTTCGGCGCGCTTTATTTTCTTAGCGTCACTGGGCTTCTCGTAATGTTCGCGCTTTCTGGCTTCTCTAAGCGTCCCTACTCTGGCAACCTCACGTCTGAATCTCTTGAGGGTGTCCTCGATCTGCTCGCCTTCTTTGCGTACTACAGTAGTCATGTTACATTCCCTCCCTTCGGGGTATCTTACAGCATGGGAACTCGGTTAGCCCGGAGGCCAGCCGAGATTGCGTCCTGCCAGCAGGTGAAGGTGAAGGTGAGGTACTGACTGCCCGCCCTGTTCTCCCGTATTGATCACCATGCGATAGCCGTCTGCCTCAAGACCTAATTCGCGTGCAATTTTCACGGCACTGCCCATTAAGCTGCTCCACACTGAGGAGTCATCAACAGCTGCGGAGGAGGCAATATGCTTCTTTGGAATTACGAGTATGTGAACTGGAGCCTGCGGGTTAACATCGCGGAAGGCTGCCACGTTTTCATCCTCATATACGAAGTCCGACGGAATTTCTCCGTTAGCAATCTTGCAGAAAATACAATCACTCATGATTTTTTCGCCTCCTCTGAAATGACGTGCTAATTTTATACCAGATTGGGCGAGTTCACAAATTGAAATATACTTAACTTTTCACGAGTGTAATTTTCAGCAAGAAAAACTCGCGTTCTACTTCCCCAGTATGTCAGCTAAATCCTTCTCAGGCGTTGTGATTGGCTTGATTCCGAAATTCTCAACGAGGTAATTCAGGACATTCGGCGAAACGAAAGCAGGAAGCGTGGGCCCGAGACGTATATTCTTGATTCCCAGAGAGAGCAGCGTCAGAAGTATGCAAACGGCCTTCTGTTCGTACCACGAAAGCACAAGACTCAGCGGCAAGTCATTGACACCGCACTTGAAAGCATCAGCCAGAGCTAGTGCCACCTGAATCGCCGAGTAAGCATCGTTGCACTGACCCATGTCGAGAAGTCTCGGGATTCCCCCAATCGTCCCCAAATCCAAATCGTTGAAGCGGAACTTTCCGCAGGCAAGCGTCAGAATCACCGTATCATTCGGAGCGTTCTTGACGAAATCGCGGTAGTAACTCCTTCCTGACCTTGCACCGTCGCAGCCTCCAACGAGGAAGAAATGACGTATTGCTCCAGACTTCACGGCCTCGATGACTTTGCCAGCAACCCCAAGCACCGCGCCATGCCCGAAGCCTGTCATTAAACTCCCGCCCGGAACATCATGATCATAGCCTCCGAGTTCGAGTGCCTTTGCGATCACGGGTGAGAAGTCGCGCCCCTCAACGTGAGCAACTCCGTCAAACTCAACGAGTCCGGCCGTAAATACGTGGTCGATGTAGCTTGACTTCGGGGGCATAAGGCAGTTCGTCGTGAAGACCAACGCGCCAGGTACTGCGTCAAATTCCTTCTGCTGGTTCTGCCAAGCTGTCCCAAAATTCCCCTTGAGGTGCGAGAATTTCCTGAGTTCCGGGTATCCGTGAGCAGGGAGCATTTCACCGTGAGTGTAGACGTTGATGCCCTTGCCCTCAGTCTGCTTCAATAATTCCTCCAAGTCCTTGAGGTCATGGCCGGTTATGACGATAAACGGGCCTTTATCGATTCCTGTGCTTACGGTTGCGGGTGATGGAGTTCCGTAAGTCTCAGTGTTGGCCTTGTCGAGCAGAGCCATGCACTTCAGGTTGACCTGCCCGGTTTCCATGACTAGCGGCAATAATTCATTCATCCCATAATCATCATGGCCTAAAGCTGCCATAGCCTTGACGATGAATTTGTTGACCTCATCATCATGATAGCCCAAAGCCCTGGCATGGTAAGCGTAAGCCGACATTCCCCGAAGCCCGAAGAGTATCAGAGATTTCAAGGAACGTATATCCTCGTCAACATTCCAGATTTTTGCCATGTCGTAAGGTGATGAGGCTGTTCGTTTCGTGATTGCGTTAACTTTTTCCGCGCTGAAGTTCACGTTTGTTACTGTCGTGAATAATCCGTCGATGAATAGATCATAGTCATTGCTCCCTGACATTGCCAGCGAGATTAAAGCTCCTGTGAGTTCGTCCTGAGCCTTAGCGGTTGCGCCTGATTTTCCGCAGACACCCGCAGAACCCGCGCAGCCCTTGCAATTTGCTGTCTGTTCACACTGGAAGCAGAACATGATATTTTCCCCCTCAATAAAATTTTTGCATTAAATATATAATAGCTCGCGTAGAAATTCAGTTGCATTTACAACAATGTCAAAATACCCCGCCTACAAAAATATCTCCCAGACAATCCAGGAGATATTTCAGTGTTTAGGTTGTGAATTTCTTTGCAGTGATTAACGTTTTACTCTTGCTCCAGCTCCGCCCATAATAGCCTCAACTTCCTTGACACTCGCCATCGACGTATCTCCGGGAGTCGTCATAGCCAGCGCACCATGAGCCGCGCCGTAATTCACAGCCTTCTCAGGGTCGCCTGTCGTCATCAGTCCGTATACGAGTCCAGACGCAAACGAATCGCCGCCGCCGACTCTGTCCATAATTTCAAGACCGTCGTAAGCTCTGGACATGTAGATTTCGCCGTCAGCCCAGCAAATAGCCTTCCAGTCATTCACCGTTGCAGTTCTCACCGTGCGTAATGTTGTAGCTACTGCCTTGAAATTCGGGTAAGTCTTCGCGGCCTCGCCGACCATTTTCTTGTAGCCTTCGAGGTTGAGTTCCTTGAGATTCTCATCGTTGCCCTCAATCTGGAAGCCCAAGCACGCAGTAAAGTCTTCTTCGTTGCCAATCATGACATCGACATATTGAGCGACTTCCTTGTTGACTTCCTGAGCTTTTGCCTGACCTCCGATTGCGCTCCACATTGACGGGCGGTAATTCAGGTCGTATGAGACAAGAGTCCCGTACTTTTTCGCGGTCTTGCAGGCGGCAATGACTGTTTCACAAGCCTGCTCAGAAAGTGCCGCATAAATACCGCCAGTGTGAAGCCATCTTACTCCGAGCTTCCCGAAAATATAATCGAAGTCGAAATCTTCCGGGGTTGCCTGAGAAATAGCTGTGTTTGCCCTGTCCGAGCAACCTACTGCTCCGCGAATCCCGAAGCCTCTTTCAGTGAAGTTGATACCGTTTCGGCAGATGCGTCCGATTCCGTCAGTCTTCTTCCAGTAAATGAGGCTTGTATCGACTCCGCCCTGCTCAATAAAATCCTTCATGAGTTTCCCGACTTCGTTATCCGCAAAGGCTGTAATAACTGCTGTGTCCATTCCGAAGCACTTATGAAGCCCGCGAATTACGTTGTACTCTCCTCCGCCTTCCCATGCTCTGAAAGAACGAGCCGTTCTGATTCTGCCTTCACCCGGATCAAGTCTCAGCATAACTTCGCCGAGACTCACCGCGTCAAACCTGCACTCACTTTTCGGTCTTAAATTTAATTGCATGGATTTTCCTCCTTCTTACCTCTTTATGTCATAGCTCATATTCATGAGGCTCTGAATACTCTCAACATCATCTGTAATGTTTCCATCGCCGTGAATTGTGTGCTTAATTACACTACTTGCTACAGCGAAGTTAGCCATGTCCATAGGCTTGTAATTCTGAATCATGGCGTATATCAGCCCCGAAGCAAAAGCATCACCGCCGCCAACTCGGTCAAGAATGTTGAACGTGAAAGTTCTGCTCTCGAACGTATGACCCTGATACCACACATAAGCCATGAGACTGTTTTCACTTCCTGAGTGTGCATATCTCACGTGGCGGGCAATGCACTTCAGATTAGGGTATCTTTCGACGAACTTGCAGAAAATATCGTCCTGCTGTTCATAGTCCGGCTGTAATGGTATACCGTCTTTCCAGTCGCCTAATTCATGATTGCTTTCGTCTTTCCAGAGATGATAAGGTTCAATCCCCAGAAGCACGTCAACATACGGCAGACATTGAGTGCAGAAGTCTCTAGCTTCGTTCCAGCTCCATAATGTACTGCGGAAATTCCCGTCGAAGCTCACAGTCAGATTTTTATCTTTTGCTTTCTGCAGGCAAGCCAGAATGAAATCAGCACAGCTCTTTGATAAAGCCGGAGTAATGCCGCTGAGATGAAGCCAGTCAAAGCCGTCTAGTAGTTCGTCGAGATTGACCCTGCTGAAGTCGTACTCAGTGATTGCACTGTGTTTGCGGTCATAAGTTACCTTGCTCGGGCGAATCCCGTAACCAGTCTCAAGGTAATATGTTCCGAGCCTGTGTGTTGGGGTCTCCTCTGTCGTGCTGAGGATTACGGGGGAACAGTGAACATCATTGCTTCTGAGCATACGTATCGCGCTTTTGCCGAGTGAGTTATTTGGGACGACGCTGAAGAATGTGCTGTCTATTCCGAGATTAGCGAGTGCAAGAGCGATATTAGCCTCACTTCCGCCGTAGCTAACCTCGAAATTTGTAGCGGCTCTTATTTTCTCGTAATTGGGGGGAGTAAGCCGAAGCATTATCTCCCCAAAAGTTATGAAGCGAAAGGGTTTCATTATCCTCTTACTTCCTTGATTATCTTCACGGATTCCTTGCAGAGCCTTGTTATTTCGTCCCACTTCTGGCCGTCAATAAGCTCCGCTGTTACCATGTACGAACCTCCGCAAGCCGCTATGACTTTCGCAGAGATGTACTCCTTCAAGTTCTTGAGGGAAATACCGCCAGTAGGCATAACCTTGAACTGCGGGAATGGTGCGCTCATGGCCTTAATCTTTGCGAGACCGCCTGACTGTTCGGCAGGGAAAAACTTGATGAGCTTAAGCCCGAACTTCAAAGCCGCGTGGTAGTCCGTAGGAGTCGTACAGCCCGGATATACCGGGACATTCTTGCTCTTTGCATATGCAACGAGTTCCGCGTCAAAGCCGGGAGTAACGATGAACTTAGCTCCGGCGTTAATGGCCGAATCAATCTGCTCGGTTCTCGTTACAGTTCCTGCCCCTATCACCATGTCAGGACATGCCTCACTCATGATGCGAATGGCTCTGTCTGCGCCTTCTGCCCTGAAGGTAATTTCTGCAACAGGGACTCCGCCAGCACATAAAGCGCGTCCGAGATTAGCAGAGTCACGCTCAGGGTTGTTAAGCTTAATCACCGGCACGATCCCGATGCTTGAGATTTTTGCGTCTATTGCGTTCATGATTTCCTACTCTCCCTCATATTTGAGATAAGCACCCTCCATAGGGCTGGCGGCAAGTTCGCTGAACAGTCTCAGCACTCCTTTGGCATACTTCTTTGCGTGAGGCTTCCATGACTTTTTGCGTTCGGCTAAAATCTTGTCGATTTCCTCAGGAGTTTTGCGTTCACCTTTTACACCGATGATATTGAGTTTGCGTTCAAAGACATCAAGCTCGATTATGTCTCCGTCCTCAACAAGAGCGATCGGCCCGCCTGCCTGAGCTTCAGGGCTGCAATGACCAATTACCGGCCCCGTTGAAGCACCTGAGAATCTTCCGTCGGTTATGAGAGCTATAGACCTTCCGAGCTCCTTGTCCGAACTTATGGCTTCTGACGTGTAGAACATTTCGGGCATACCGCTTCCCTTTGGCCCTTCGTAGCGAATAAAAACGGCATCGCCCTTCTGGACTTTGTGGTGAAGGACGGCATCGAGGCATTCTTCCTCACTGTCGAAAGGTCTTGCGTTGAGGACAGCTTTGTACATTTCCTTCGGGCAGGCTGTGTGCTTGATCACCGCACCTTCGGGAGCTAAGTTACCCTTCAGGACGGCTATGCTTCCATCTGTCCCTATTGCCTTGTCGTAAGGACGGATAATATCTTCCTTTGTGATGCTGATTCCGTATTTCTTGTTTGCGTCATCGAGCCATTTCTGGCAGCGTTCGTAGAAGCCGTTTGCTTTGAGGTCTTCAAGATTTTCGCCGAGAGTTTTGCCTGTTACTGTCATAGCATCAAGATGAAGTACACCCTTGATTTCCTCCATTATTGCCGGTACTCCTCCGGCGTAATAGAAGAACTCAGCTGGCCATTTTCCGGCTGGGCGCAGATCAAGGAGGTAATGCGCTCCTCTGTGAAGCCTGTCGAACGTCTCACCTGTAATTGTGATCCCGTACTCATGCGCTATGGCCGGAAGGTGAAGAAGGCAGTTTGTGCTTCCTGAGATTGCTGCGTGAACCATTATCGCGTTCTCGAAGCTGTCCATCGTAACGATGTCGCTGGGTTTAACGCCTTCTCTTGCGAGTTCTACGATTCGTTTTCCGGCGTTATATGCGTAGTCGGTGAGATCAGGACTCGTTGCGGGGAGTAACGCGCTTCCGGGAAGTGAGAGACCCATAGCTTCGGCCATGATCTGCATGGTTGACGCTGTACCGATGAAGCTGCAAGCACCGCATGAAGGGCAGGCGTTATACTTTGCCCATTTCAGTTTCTCCTCGCCAATTTCGCCGCGTTCAAACTTTGCGCTGTACATTCCGAGCTGTTCAAGAGTGAGAAGCTCAGGCCCTGCGCTCATTGTCCCACCAGTTACCATGATTGATGGAATATTTACCCTTGCCATACCCATAAGGTTGCCCGGCATTCCTTTGTCACAACTGGCTATGAATACTCCGCCGTCAAAGGGAGTTGCGTTTGCGTGAATCTCTATCATGTTGGCAATCATTTCACGGCTTGCGAGGCTGAAATTTATACCGTCATGACCTTGACTTTCACCGTCGCAAATGTCCGTGCAGAAGTACCTTGCGCCGAATCCTCCTGTGTCGTTCACGCCTTTTCTCACAGCCTTCACAAGCTCATAAAGGTGTGCGCTTCCGGGGTGGCTGTCTCCTGCTGTACTCTCTATGATGATCTGAACCTTGTCTAAATCTTCCGGCTTCCAACCGCTGCCTATTCTCAAAGGGTCAACTTCAGGCGCGATTTTCCGCATCTTCTGGCTTGCAAGTTCCATAAATTTTTTCCTCCTTGTTATGCAAAAAGCCCCTCTGCGCTAACAAAGGGGCAGAAATTTCTATAGGCACAGAGAGATGATTAAGGCTACAATGAAACCGCCCAATCCGACGAGTGTTTCCATTATAGTCCACGTCTTCAGCGTCGTAGTCTCATCAAGACCGACAAGCGATTTCACGAGCCAGAACCCCGAGTCGTTGAAGTGCGAGCAAACAGTTGACCCTCCCGCGACCGCAGCGACAACACAAGCCTTGTACACCGGCGTAAGGGACTGAACTGCCGGCATAGCTGCAACGATTCCTGCGGCCATAGTCATGGCAACCGTAGCACTTCCCACGCAGATACGAACAAGCGCGGCAACGATGAACGCCACGACGACTATCGGCATGTTGATTGATGACACCGCGTTGCCGATGAGGTCTCCAATTCCTGAATACTGAAGGACGAAACGAAGAACACCGCCGCACGCTGTAACAAGAAGGATCAATCCCGTAGGCTCAAGCGACTTGTCCAGGATTTTGCTCAACTCAGCCATCGAGTAGCCATGCTTAACGCCCAGCATGTACATTGCGAATATCGTGGATATTAACAGCGCGACGAAAGGCTCACCCAAGAAATTGAACACGGGCATCACGGAAGCCATTGAAGGAATTACGGCGAACACGGACTTCAGGATTATGAGAACGAGAGGTATCAGGATTATTCCTGCGATGGTGCTGAACGGGGGCAGCTTCGATTCGTCAAAGTCAGCCTGCTTCATCACGTGCTCAGGGACTGGGACAAAGTATTTCTTCCCGCAGTAAGCTCCCCATATTGGGCCTGCAACTATCATAGCGAGAGTTCCGCAGAATACGCCGATAAGAATGACCCAGCCCAAATCCACGCCTATCATGTTGGCAACGAGGACGGGTCCCGGGGTTGGAGGTATGAAGGCATGACCTACAGCGAGTCCGGCGAGAAGAGGGATCGTGTAGAACAACGCGCTTCTGTTCGTCCGTTTCGCAAGCGAGAAGGCCAGCGGTATCAGAATTATAAGTCCTGCGTCGAAGAATACCGGGATTGAGACGACAAGCCCTGTGATTCCCAAAGCCCACGCAGCTTTTTCGTCGCCGAACTTTCTCACCATTGAGACCGCTAAAGTCTGCGCTCCTCCAGATGCTTCGAGGATTGCCCCGAACATTGAGCCAAGCCCGACAAGAAGAGCGATTCCCCTCAGCGTTGTCCCCATTCCGTCATTAACAGATCTGATGATTTCAGACAACGGCATTCCGGCAACAAGACCGATGGTAATAGCCCCGACGAGAATCGAGATCATTGCGTGAACTTTGAACTTGATGATTAGCACCAGAAGGATGATCAGTCCTATTATGGCACCGAGAACAAGCCGCGTTGAATCTAGCGCTACTGCTTCCATAGTAATAGCCTCCTTGGAATTGATACATCATACGTCTTATGTTTTGTGATGTTAGGGATTATATAGTTGATGAGCTAAAATGTCAATAAATGAATGTTATTCTATCTTTTCTCTGTTTCTTCTTGTTCGATCATTCTAATAATCATCTGACGATTATATGTCAGGTGCATCACCATTGCACAGCGCGCGCCTGCTTGGTCTCGTCTTGAAATAGCTTCTGTGATGGCTCGGTGAGTTTCGATAGTCTCTTTAAGGAGTAATCTGTGTGTTACATTCGCAAACGTAAAAACGGCTGAAACAATAAGGGGGACGAGTTCTTCAACGACGCGGTTTCTGCTGCATTTTGCAATTTTCTTGTGAAACTCAATATCTTTGCGGACATGATTTTTTCCCGAAAGATAGAGTTTTTCAACTTCATCACAGAGCCTGACTATTTCCTTTATGTCATCGTCCGTAACGTTAACCGCAGCATGGGCAGCAATTTCTGGCTCAATCATGAGGCGGACATCGAACAGTTCGAGAGCAAGCTGTAACTTGTCGTTGTATCGTGCAAGTCGCAAAGGGTCTTCTTCGACGGTGCTGGGACTGATGACGAAAGTTCCTGCTCCCTGCCGAACTTCCAGTACACCCTTCGATGAGAGACTCTTCACAGCTTCCCGGATTGTGCTGCGGCCTGTCCCGAATTTTTCTGCGAGTTCAAATTCGTTAGGAATCTTATCTCCGACCATGATCGGACGCTCCTGAATGTATCTCAGTAGTTCCTCTTCAACCTGGCTGGAAAGAAGCCCGTGGGTAATTTTTTCAAGCTGCTTCATTCTTTTTGCTCGTACCTCCAGTTTATTGTGTTGTCAGATTTTAGTGTAACCAGTACTGTGTAATCACTGGATAGTATAAGATTATTGCTTGTATTATTATATTCTTAAGGAAATACGAGGCTGTCCTTAATAAAGTTAGTGCGTAGAAGTCATTGACAAGAAGAAGCAATTTAGGACAACGAGAAAAATTACTGCACAGGAGGATGAAATGGCTAGGCGAAAAACGAAGACACGTATAAAGCATACAATCAGCTTAGAGACACGAGAACAGATAAGACAGTTGTCGCTGATGAATAATTCTTTCATGAACTTGGCACTGGAGGATAATATTCCTTGCGTTGAGGAAATGTTACGTGTGATATTGGGTAAGCCTGATCTGGTAGTGAAGACAGCGCGAACACAAAAAATGTCTCAGGGATTCAAACGGTCAATATATCTGGACATATACGCGGAAGACAGCAAAGGGACACGCTACAACATAGAAATCCAGCAGTCAAATGAGGGAGCAGACCCCCGGCGCGCCCGCTTTCATATGGGAATGATAGATGTTCATAGCCTGAAGGCAGGGCAAGACTTCAAGGAACTGCCAGAGTGTTACGTGATATTCATAACGCAGGAAGACGTACTGAAACGCGGCAGGACGATATACACGATCCATAAGTACATAGACGAGGACTTAGAGGCATTCGATGACGGCTCGCATACAATATACATCAATGGAGCGGCGCATGATGATGGCACAGAGCTGTGGAAGCTGATTCATGACTTACATTGCACGAACGCGGAAGATATGTATTTCCCGAGATTGTCGGCGCGAGTACAATATTTGAAGGAGGATGATGAAGGAATGGCAGAAGTGAGCAACTACTTTGAGGAGTTACAGGCGAAGGCAGCAATGGAAGCCGAGAAGAAGGCGAAAGAAACTATTGCGTTGAAGTTTTTGGAGCTGGATAAATTAACACTGGAAGAAATAGCGAAATGCTCCGGGCTGACATTAAAGCGAGTGCAGGTACTTGCAAAGACACTCTAAACCATATTGGTGAACTTTTGCGAGACTCAGGGATTTTCGCGGGTTTCAGTGAGTCCGAATACAACGAGGCAATAACCCGTATAAGCGCAGGGGAATGCTCGTACCCAAAAGGACAGCTCATCTTCTCGGCAGGAGACGTAACCGAGAGGATGGGGCTTATAATTTCCGGGAGCGTTACGGTTGAGAGCTCTGACATGTGGGGGAACGTTACACTGTTGAGCCTTGTCAGTGAGGGTGAATATTTTGCGGAGACATATGCGCTTCTCGGTGAACCTATGATGGTTGACGTTCGTGCAAACGAGGATAGCAGGATATTGTTCCTGAGAGTGAGAGGAATAAATCATTCCGGCAAATGGACGCTGAAACTTACGCAGAACCTTCTCACCATTCTCGCGCGCAAAAACCTTCACTTATCGGAGCGGTCGTTCATAAATTCCGGGAAATCTATACGCCGAAAAGTCATGAGCTACCTCAACGCCCTTTCACTTCGCAAAAACTCGCGGGACTTCACGATACCTTTCAACCGTCAGCAGATGGCGGACTATCTCAACACCGACAGGAGCGCACTCTCGAAGGAACTGTGCCTTATTAGAAACGAGGGACTAATCAGTTTCAGGAAGAATCACTTTATCCTTAACGTATAATTTTACGTAATAAGGAGGAATGGATTTGCAAGTTTCAGGAATTGGAATATACAGACTAATATCGGGAGCATTCTTCAATCTCGGAGGACTCCAGATACTCAAGCGAAAGTACAGAGACAGCATCACCGAACGCACAGGACATGTTTATGATATGCCGGAAAATCCAGTGTGGGTTCACGCCGTCTCAGTCGGTGAGGTACAGTCAGCAAGCTCTTTAATCCGCCGGATAAAATCAAGAAGCACATACCCTTGCATAATCTCAACCGTAACACCTACAGGGCGGAACATGGCCGAGAGATTGCTTTCCGGAGTTGTTGACCGAATAATCTACAGTCCTTTCGACGCAAGAAAGTTCGTAACACGCTCACTCGATGCCGTGAAACCAGCAATATATATCACTATGGAGACGGAATTGTGGCCTGAGATTCTGACGCAGTTGAAGGCGCGGAATATCCCAGCGTTTCTGGCGAACGGGAGACTCTCGGACAAGAGTTTTCGGCGAATGAGGAGGACAAAATTTTTCTGGCGCGGAATATTGGGCTGCCTCTCGAAATTGATGGTGCGCTTTGACGATGACAGGGAGAAATTCGCAGCATTGGGAGTACCTTCGGAGAAGATTGTTGTTACGGGGGACTGCAAGGTTGACACTCTCCTTGACAGGCGAAAGGTAACCAATCCCGAAAAATGGGGCTGGCTGAAGAACGGAAAGTCTCCTCTCTTCACAGCAGGAAGCACTCACTCTGGCGAGGATGAAGTTGTGATCTCAGCATTTAGAATGACGAGGCGGAAATTCCCGGGCGCAAAGCTTGCGATTGTTCCGCGACATCCAGAACGCGCACTGATGACGGTTGCCTCAGCGTTGCCGTATGATGACATTCACGCTGATCTTCTCTCACGAATCGAGCCGGGCAATAATTCAGCAGACGTTATCGTTGTCGACAAGATCGGTGTACTCTTTGACCTATACGCCGCGAGTGATGCTGTGTTCATCGGAGGTAGTCTTGTTCAGAAGGGCGGACAGAATCCATTTGAGCCTGCACTTTTCGGACTTCCTGCGATTCACGGGCCATGTATGACGGATTTCCCCGACACTGAGCGAATGGACTCGATGGGTGCGGCCATGTGCGTACACAACGACTCTGAACTCGCTAAGGCTTGGTGCGATTGCCTTGAGCCTGAGAACATTAAACTTGCGCTGAAGAACTGCAACGCTTACTTCAACACTCTTGGAGGCGCGGCAAAAAAGACTTGGGCAGAAATCGAAGCCTATATGATGTCAGAAAGATGATCATAGAGACAGAACGCCTGAGAATATATCCCGCAGACAAAAGCCGAATGGACGCTCTGATTTCCTCCGAACCTGACGATGAACTCAGGGCGGCTTACTCCGAGATGCTTGGAAACTGCCTGAAGTACCCAGACAAATGGGAATGGTATGCAATGTGGGTGATTGAGCTTCATGACGGCACACACATCGGCGGATTATGCTTCAAGGGAATCAACACGTATGGTGCAGCAGAAATAGGGTACGGAATTTCGGAAGAATATCAGAATAGAGGCTACGGGACTGAGGCGGTCAAGGCAATTTCAGGCTGGGCTTTCAAGAATCCTAATCTAAACGCCATCGAAGCAGAGACAGACCCTGACAATGCGGCGTCAATAAGAGCGCTTGAGAAGTGCGGATTTATAGCAAACGGAAAATTCGGCGAAGAAGGACTACGTTTTGTGCTTGACAGAAATGTGAGTGAGGGATAAAATACTCCCTGTTGTTCGACCAAGGGCGGATAGTTCAGCGGTAGAACACCTGCTTTACACGCAGGGGGTCGTAGGTTCGAACCCTGCTTCGCCCACCAGATTTAAGATTACGCGGGGTCGTAGCTCAGTCGGTTTAGAGTGTCGGCCTGTCACGCCGAAGGTCGCGAGTTCAAGTCTCGTCGGCCCCGCCAATAAAATCACGCTCAGGGCGGGATAGCTCAGATGGTAGAGCAATGGACTGAAAATCCATGTGTCCCCGGTTCGATTCTGGGTCCCGCCACCAGTACAAACTAGAATTGCGGAAGTAGCTCAGGGGTAGAGCACAACCTTGCCAAGGTTGGGGTCGCGGGTTCAAATCCCGTCTTCCGCTCCAAAAATATGAATGTAACAGCTTCAGGGTTAGTAACGAACTCTGGAGCTTTTTTGTAGGCATATATAATTCAATTCTTAGTAACGGTTATTACCGGGAAAGTAAAGGACTTCCTCATGGGTAGAAATAGAAAGGCAGGTAAATTTTCACGTGGACTACAGCGAACTTGAAGAGAGACTCATTAAAACGCGCAGAGATTTCCACAAATACCCCGAATCAGGCTGGACAGAATTTCGCACATGCTCGCTAATTGCACAGAGGCTCATGGAACTGGGCTACACTCTAAGGCTCGGCCTCGAAGTAATAGATCCTGACTCCGTAATGGGTCGTCCCTCCGAAAATGTGATAGCCTCGAACATTCAGCGGGCATTGTCTCAGGGCGGAAATCCCGAAATGATAGCGGCACTTCACGGATACACCGGCATTGTCGCAGAGCTTGACACAGGAAGACCAGGCCCGGTTGTCGCGTTGCGTTTTGATATGGATTGCGTTGAAGTTCAGGAGGATATGAAGGACTCACACAGGCCAGCGCGTGAAGGTTTCTCAAGCGTCAATAACGGATTGTGCCATTCATGCGGACATGACGCACATATGGCAATAGGACTCGGAATTGCTGAGGTCTTGATGTCCGAACGCGGTAATTTCAAGGGGAAAATCCGCCTAATCTTCCAGCCGGGAGAAGAAGGGTGCAGGGGAGCTTACGCGATGATGAGGAAGGGTGTCGTCGATGATGCTGATTACTTCATGGCGATTCACATCGGAATGGGAGTGCCTTCGGGAGTTTTCGCTCTCAACATTTCGGGATACCTCGCTACGACGAAGATTGACGCGGAATTTTCGGGGGTACCTGCACACGCGGCGGCATCTCCGCACAAAGGACGAAACGCATTACTTGCGGCATGTTCGGCGGCACTTGGGCTTCACTCAATCGCGCCTCATTCGGACGGTGCAATGCGTATAAATGTCGGCACACTAAACGCTGGAACAGGGAGGAACGTCATCGCTGATCATGCGTCAATGAGGATAGAGACGCGCGGGGAGACTCAGGAGATTGCCGACTATGTATATTCTCGGGCTGTTGAAGTCCTGAAGGGTGCGGCAATGATGTACGGTGCTGAAGTGAAAATCTCGAAAGCTGGCGAAGGTACAACGGCTGAAGGTAGCGCGGAGATGATGAGGATTTCGGGGGAGACTGTGAGGGGTCTGGGGATATTCTCGGAGGTTGAAGATACGGTATTCGCGGGGGCGAGCGAAGATGCTACGTGGTTCATGAGGCGGGTGCAGTCTCATGGTGGGCAGGCAGTGTATCTGGGTCTCGGAAGCGACATCACCGCACCGCACCACAACGGGAGATTTGACATTGATGAGAGCGTGATGATTAACGGGGTGAAAGCACTGACCGCAATTACTGAACGTTTGATGTCATGACAAAATCAATATCGTTTTCCAAATTCTTTAACAGCCTCAGATGTCCACTTACGTATAAAGTCCGATTTTGACTCCGTGTATGCGTCCCTGTTATGCTCATACTTCTTCCAGAGTTCCATCTTCAAGGCTTCATATTCCCTTGCTACATTCGGGTGCGCGTTCAGATAATCCCTGAAATACAATTCATCATTGTCGCCCTCATACCTGAGATGAACATGATAAACTTTGTCTGCAAAACCTTCCTTCGTATATCCCCTATTGAGCGAGATTCTATTCTTATCAGAGGACATTCTTATAAAGCCATTTTGTTCAATCGTCTGAGCAACCTCTTCTAACATAGCAGATGGTGATATTTCAATCAGCACATCAACGATGTCTTTTGCCCAAATGCCGTTGATTGCGGTACTCCCAATATGGCTGACTCTTGTAATTGGGTAATCCGACAAGAGATTTCCCAAAAATTCCTCAATTTCTTTATAATCCGACTTCCATTCATCATTATGCTCAACAAGAAATATGGGAAACAACTCCCACAATTCCGAAAGAGACATCTCAGAAAGTTCTTTCCCCATCTTCGTATTTTTAATTTCTCAGACTGTGAATAGGTGCAGGTATCCTTCCGCCCCTCGCAATAAATTCCGAACTCCCCGCACTGTTCACGCTCATAACAGGAGCATTCCCCAGCAATCCCCCGAACTCCACAGAATCACCGACGCTCTTCCCGGGCGCAGGGATTATCCTTACAGCTGTAGTCTTGTTGTTGATGACCCCTATAGCCGCCTCGTCAGCAATTATCGCCGAAATCGTCTCCGCGCTCGTATCTCCCGGTACAGCTATCATGTCAAGCCCAACTGAGCATACGCACGTCATGGCTTCAAGTTTCTCGATGCTGAGGCTTCCAGACGTCACAGCCTCAATCATTCCCTCGTCCTCGCTGACTGGGATAAATGCCCCCGACAGCCCGCCGACATGGCCCGATGCCATTACGCCGCCCTTCTTCACAGCGTCATTCAAGAGTGCAAGTGCCGCAGTCGTCCCGTGAGTCCCACAGACCTCCAAGCCCATTTCCTCAAGGATCCTTGCTACTGAGTCGCCCTTCGCCGGAGTAGGTGCTAATGACAAATCGACAATCCCAAATGGAACGCCCAATCTCTCGGACGCTGCATTTGCAACAACCTGACCCATTCGCGTAATTCTGAAGGCTGTCCTCTTTACCGTCTCAGCAACAACGTCAAAGCTCGCTCCCTTAACGTCCTGCAACGCCCTCAGCACTACGCCCGGCCCTGAGACACCCACATTGATGACGCACTCAGGTTCCCCCGCGCCGTGAAACGCTCCGGCCATGAATGGATTATCCTCGACAGCGTTCGCGAAGACAACAAGTTTCGCACAGCCCAAACCGTCATTTTCTGCCGTCATTTCTGCGGTTGACTTTATGATCCGCCCCATCAATGCCACAGCGTCCATATTGATTCCGGCCTTTGTTGTCGCAACGTTCACGCTCGAACACACAAGCCCAGTATTCGCTAACGTCTCAGGAATTGACATTATGAGCTTTCGGTCTGACTCGGTGAATCCTTTGTGTACAAGCGCGGAATAACCGCCGATGAAATTCACACCGCATTCACGGGCTGAATCATCGAGAGCCTTGCCGATCACCAAATATTCATCACCATCACATGACGCTGCTACCTGTGCGATTGGTGTAACGGAGATTCTTTTGTTGATGATTGGGATACCGTACTCGCGCTCGATTTCTTCACCTGTTGCTACAAGTCTTTCTGCTTTCCTGCAAATCTTGTCGTGAATCTTTCGGGCGCATTTTTGAATGTCAGAGTCCGCGCAGTCATAGAGTGATATTCCGAGAGTTATTGTACGAATGTCGAGGTGCTGGTGGTCAATCATGTTGACCGTCTGCATTATGTCGGAAATATTCAGCATTTTTTGCCCCTTACACCCTGTGCATTGCCTCGAATATGTCTGCCCTCTGAATGTGAATGCTGAGGGATTCTTCTTCACCGCGAGAAATCAAAGCCGCACGAATTTCATCAAACGTGTGCGATGAAGTCCCAGTGTCAACAAGAAGTGTCATCGTGAAAATTCCTTCCATTACCGTCTGATTGAGGTCGAGAATGTTCACGCCCATATCAGCGAGAAGTGAGCATACCCCCGCTATAATCCCCACTCTGTCAGGGGCTGTAACTGTCATAATTGCCTTCATGAAAATTTCCTCCTTAATCTGAGAAGTCCGAGTCTGCCTGAACCGTTACATTGTAATCCGTGTAAAGTTTCTTCACCTCGTAATAAACTCTCCTTTTCACTTCTTCGGAATCAGGCGCGGCGAAATCTATCACAATGTCAAAACGTATCTCCAGAGTCTCAACGTCGCAGTAGAAACCATGAAGCTGCAATACATATTCCTGCGACATTACAGCACGAGTGATATTGCTGCGGATTTCTGCGACTGCGTTACTGCTCGTGTTATGCGAGTATACTCCGACAGCCGTGAGGAAGATGTGATGTTTTTCTGCTACCCTCTGCATTATTTCACGGCTTACTGTGTCGATTTTCTCAGCTGTCCAGACATCAGGCACCTCAATATGAACTGACCCCATGAGAGTATCAGGCCCGTAGTTCGTCAGTATCAAATCATATGCTCCGTATACGCCCTCAGTCTCGCAGATAGTCTCCTTTATGGACTTCGTGAGCTCGCTTTCTGCACGTTCACCGAGTATCTTGCTCGTTGTCTCTCGGAACATGTCGATTCCAGCCTTTATGATTACGATTGATATGAACGCTCCAAGCCATGCCTCAAGATTCCAGCCTAATCCCAAGAACGCAAGCGCTCCGATTAACGTCGTCGATGATATAGCCGAGTCCATTAGTGCATCTTCACCCGAATCCTTCAACGAGTCCGACGAAAGCTCAAGCCCCCTGCCCTTAACGTAACGCCCAAGAATGACCTTAACCGCAACGCCCGCTGCAACAACGGCAAGAGTCGCGGCGGTATATTCCGGCTCAACAGGCTCAAGAATCTTCTCCACCGATTCAATGAACGCGGTAATTCCGGCGTAAAGAACGATGCCCGAAATCACGGCGGCTGTGAGGTATTCAGCGCGGCCATGACCGTATGGGTGAGATTTGTCGGCGGGTCTTCCGGCTAATTTCGTGCCTATTATCGTGATGACTGATGACAATACATCACTTGCGTTGTTGAGAGCGTCAACCATAATAGCGACCGAGTTAGCAAGAAAACCGACAGCGAACTTGAATCCCGCAAGAAATATATTCGCTATGATTCCGATTATGCTGACACGGATGATCTGTTTCTCTCTTTGTTCCATTGTTACCCCTCCTTGTAAATATTCGAGCAAAGAGTATATCATCTGTGTGAAAGCGAAGAGAAATCTTGGAGGGTGCTCCCTTCCACCTTCTAAAGTAAGTGGGGGATCGCACCTAAGATTTGTGTGAATTTCACAGCCTGCCTCTCCAAATCTGACAGGCTGCCTTCGTTCCGCATTATATAGTCGCAAACGGCCATTCTCTGCTCTTTCGGGAGAAGGAATTTTTCCCGCCGTCTAAGTTCCTCAACGCTCCAGCCCCTTGACTTGCAACGTTCAGCCCTGACGTCAAAATCGGCCTCAACGTAAACTGCCCTGTCAACCCATTCCGGCCTTCCTGCTTCCGGCAAAAGCGGGATCTCGGCCACAGCATCAATATTCTCCGTTCGTCTACGAATCTCCTCCATGACAAGCGGGTGAATCATGGAGTTGCAGAACTTGTGTTCTTCATCGTCCGCGAAAATGTGCCGTGAAATTTCAGCCTTGATGATATTACCCTGATCGTCAAGAATATCATCGCCCCATCGTGAGATGGCCATGTCCTTAACGTCAGGGCGAGACCACATTTCAGCAGCGATAACGTCAGCGTCAATGAGCCTGCAATTCATAAGGCGTGATAATATTTTCGAGACTGTTGACTTACCAGCCCCGATTTCCCCTGTAACTGCTATAACTACCGTTCGTTCCGTAACCGCCATAGTTCCGTCCCTTTCCGCTGTAGAATGTCCGCGGTTTGTCGTGGAAGTCCGAGCGTTTTCCCCTGTCATCAGTCTTCTTGCAGTCATCGGGAATCTCAAACAGGAATCGCGAAAGAGCATTTTCCCTCACACCGCCGTAAAGCCTCCTTGAACGTGCCGCAGTCAGGTACAATCTTTCCTCAGCACGTGTCATTCCGACATAGCAGAGCCTTCGTTCCTCTTCGAGTTCGTCATCGTTGTCCTTAGAGCGTGAGTGAGGGAAAATATCCTCCTCCATTCCTACGATGAAGACAACGGGAAATTCGAGGCCCTTCGATGCGTGAAGAGTGAGAAGTCCCACAGCGTCCTCCGAATCTCCGTCAGTGTCAGCGTCAGTGAAGAGCGCGGCTTCAGCGAGTGTTTCTGCAAGATTGCCGTCAGGAACGATCGACTTCAGCTCCTTGACGTTTTCAAGCCTGTCCCTGTAATTCTCAGCGTCGTAGCCTTTGAGGTAGTCGTCATATCCCATGTCGTCGAGTACGTAATCGATTGCGGGCTTTATTCCGTCATCGGCCATGTCGAGGATCGCGCACATGTGGGACGCAAACTCCTTCATGTTTTCACCCAACGCTCCCTTGACCTTCCATGCTCCGCCGGCTGCGAGGCTCCAGACATTCACGGGGTCGTCAATGACATCTTCGGGCTGTGAATTTAGCCATTCATACCAGCTTTCACGGCGTTTTGCTCCCATTCCCTTGATTGCGAATCCTGCTGCTCTGTCGAATGCTGAACGGTCGAGAGGATTCATTGCTGACCTTAGGACTGAGAGTACATCACGGACTTCCATGCGGTCATAGAATGAGAGGCCTCGTATTATCCTGTAGGGTATGTCAGACTGCAGAAACTTATTCTCGTAGACGCGGCTCAATGAGTTTTGCCTGTAGAGTACGGCGATGTCACTGTAGCTGTAGTTGAAGACCGAGACTAGACGCTCTATCTCCTGAGCGAGAAAGTCAGCTTCCTGAAAGTCCGACTGTGCCATGAGGGTGTAAATTTTCTCGCCTGAACTTTTCGAGGTGTGAAGATTTTTCTTGAGGCGGGCTTTGTTGTTCCGGATCAATGCGTTCGAGGCCGTGAGAATGTTTCCCGTTGACCTGTAATTTTCATCGAGGACTATAGTTTTCGCGCCATCAAAATCGTTCGTGAAGTTCAGAATCATTCCGATATCCGCGCCCCGCCAGCCGTAAATTGACTGATCAGGGTCTCCGACAACATTAACGATGCAATTTGGCCCGGCAAGATAGCGTATCAGGAGATACTGGGGCTTGTTGACATCTTGGTACTCGTCGACGAGAAGCCACTCTATCCGGGACTGTTCGCGTGCCCTTGCGTCAATGTCCTGTTTAAGAATCTCAAGCGGAAGAATCATGAGGTCATCAAAATCAGCCGCGTTAATCTCACGAAGCCTCTTCCTGTATTCTTTGGCGAGGTTGAAAGTCTTTTCGTCCTCAAGTGTGGTCTCGTGCGGAATCGGTGTCCACGTCATATAGTCGCGTGATATAAGCTCGAGCATTGAGGCGGGTGAAGTCTCTTTCTCTGGGAACTCCATCTCCTTCATGATCTCCTGAAGCAATGCCCTGCTTTCCGCCCTGTCCAGAATCGTAAAGTCATGCCTCAATCCTGCAATCTCTTCGGCCTGTTCTGGGTGACGGAACAAGAATTTCAGCCCGTAAGCGTGGAAAGTTCCTGCATAAATTCCGGCGGCTTGAGGGACTAAGGCGTTGATTCGAGATTTCATCTCACCGGCGGCCTTGTTCGTGAAAGTTACGGCCATGATGCTTCGTGGGTCAGCGATGTTCTCGGCTGTGAGCCATGCTATTTTGCGCGTAAGAACACGGGTCTTTCCGCTCCCTGCTCCTGCGAGAACGAGTAAAGGCCCGTCAACATACTTCACTGCTTCCTGCTGCACCTGGGACAGCGATTGCAGTATACTTTTTCCGTTTTCAGTCATAATTGAGATTGTTGTTTTCCACTTCAAGGGCTTCAATGTTCAGTTCAAGCCCCGATAATATCTGCACATTCTTGCTGCCACAAAGAGGGCAGTTGAGATCCGAATCCTCACGAGTTGTGATTTTACCGCAAGAGTGACACTTCACAGTTACTGGCAAAAGCATCACCGATAACAGCGCACCTTCAGCCGGAGTATCCTTAGCGACAGCCGAGAATATGAAAGCCATCAATTCAGGGTTGACGTTACGGATACCTCCGACTTTGACCATTACGCGGCGGATTTTCCTCCAGCCAGTATCACGGCAGAGCCTCTGCAAAGCGTTATTCACGGAATTTGTGAGGGTGAACTCGTACATTTTCGCGCTACTTCTTCGTGTAAAGGAACGGCCCTGCAGAGATGAAACCGATCTTCTGGTATCCGAATATCTGCTCGGTTGACCCCACGAGGAAATACCCGCCAGGTGCCAACGCGTCATAGAACTTGTGATAGAGCTTGTCCTTCGTGTCAGCGGTGAAATAAATCACGACGTTGCGGCACAATATGATGTCGAAATTTCCGCCGAAAGCGTCCTCAATCATATTCATACGCTTGAATGTAACGCGCCTCTTTATCTCGGGATTAACGTCATAGGTTGCACCGCCGTCCCTGCTCATGAAATACTTTGCCAAGTATTCTTTGGGTACGTTGATGAGCTGGGCTTTGCGGTAATTTGCCTTTTGCGCGAGCGAGATTGCGCCCTGATCTATGTCAGCAGCTAAAACGGGATTCATAGTATCGAGATCGCAGACAGCTGAGAGTATTGCGAGGGAATAAGGCTCCTCACCTGTAGCACAGCCTGCACTCCATAGCTTGAGGCGTTTTGAACCGCGCTTCTGTATGAGTTCTGGAATGATTTTGTCGCGCAGCTTCCACCACTGTGAATCATTCCTGAAGAACTCGGAGACGTTGATTGTGAGATGGTCAAGGAACTCGCGGAGCTTCTTTTCGTCCTTGTTCATCATGTCGTAATACTCGTCATAGTTCTTGCAGCCCCACCGGGACATCAATTCGTGCGTCCTCCTGTGAATCTGCTCCTTGTAGGAATTAAGATCTATGCCGATTAGCTTCTTCAGCTTCATTTTGAATGTTGTGTAACCGGCTGAATTGTACTGAGTTGCTTCGTCCATTTTTGAAAATTCCTCCTTTCGTTTTCATGGCCGAAATTGGCTAGAGCTTCCTTATGATATGTGCAGAAAGTCCGACAATCTCTGCAATCTGCTCGTCCGTCATTGAACCTGCTTCACGGAGACTGCGGGCAATTTCAAGAGACTGAAACTCAAAGCCTTCATTGCTGGATTTCCTTTTAGGCGGCTCATAGTCTGCACAGTCTGCATAATCAAGAAGATAAGAGCGAACAAAATACGGATGCTTCTCCCTGAGTTCGATAAAGTCATTCAGAATCTTGATTGCGCGGGTTCTTTCTGCTTCGTCCATAGGTCATAGACTCCTTATAACTTCAAGGGGAAGCCCGACAACTTGCGCGGTTTTCTCGTTTGTCATTATTCCCTCTGTTCGGATAGCACGAGCCATTTCGATGCGTCCTTCCTCAATACCTTCTTCGTATGCTTCCCTGCGGGCAATCTCCCTGCGTGTTTCATAGTCTACTCGGTCAGCATAATCCATAAGATAATCCCTGACAAACCATGGGTGCTTTTCCCGAACCTCAATAAAGTTGTCAAGAACTTTCAGAACACGGGCTCTTTCTGCTTCGTCCATAAGTCATAGACTCCTCACAACTTCAACAGGAATTCCGGCGATTTTGGCGATTGTTTCTTCCGAAGTTATCCCTTCCTCGCGGAGATTCCTGACGACTTCGAGAGCCTTAAGTTCCAGTCCCTTCCCGATGCCTATCTCAACTCCTTCTTCCCGGCCTTCTTCCCGACCTTCCGCACGACCTTCCGCACGACCTTCCGCACGGCTTTCCTCACGGTCAAGTTTGCGATCATAAGCATCTTGCATACGGTCAAACTCATTCAGCATGTAATCACGAACTACCCAAGGATTGCTCGTGTAAAGCCTCTCAAACGCTCTCAGGTCATTTACAACTGAATTGCGCTCTGCTATTTCTTCCATCAGACTCTCATCTCCTATTCTGGCAAAATAGCACAGTATTTCCTCGATCTCATGCTCCAGCTTCATCCCGCTGTTTTCCATGTAACGCCTCAATAACGGGAGTTCTATCATGTGAAGTTCCACATCTTTGAAATCCGATTCATGAGTCGCCGTGTTCATCAGCCTGTGAATAGTATGCCAGTTCTCAGGGTGTTCATAGCTGCCGAACATGTTGAAGTTCATGATGCCGATGAATATCACAGGTTCAAGACTTTCATAATGCTCGCCATGTTGAAGCTGTGTCGCATAGTCAGAAGCTGTGTAGTAGAAACACCGTTTCATGAAATCCCTTTTCTTGGCGTTCTGAATCTCGATATGAAATATCCTCCCGTCAACTGCGCGCGCTAATATGTCAAACCTTGTCCTTTTCGACACGCTGGATTCTGCCGAAGTCTCACGGTCAATAAATTCCACATCTTCGATCACTAAAGGCTCTTCACCTTCAAGCTTGATGTGGCGGAGAAGTGCATTGAGAAACGCTATGAGAATATGCTTGCGTTCAGGCGAACCCAACGCACTCTTGAAGTACGCATCGTTGAGCCGGTTAAATGGCCCTTGAAATTCCAGAAGAACATTTTTAACCTCGTCAGTCTTCAAGGACTTCCTTCTCCTTCACCTTGTAGACCTCATCAATCTTCTTGATGTAGCTGTCGGTTACGTCCTGAACATCCTTAGTGAGCTTCTTGAGGTCGTCCTCCGTGATCTCTGAGGCTTTCTCCTGCTTCTTCAGAGCCTCGATGCCATCGCGTCTGTAATTCCTGATCACCACCTTCGACTCCTCAGCCTTACGCGCAAGAAGTTTCGTCAGTTCAACGCGCCTTGCCTTCGTAAGTTCGGGCAGCGTCATTCGTATAACCTGACCGTCATTCTGAGGCGTCATTCCTATGTTGGCAGCCAATATAGCCTTCTCCATAGCTTTCAGAACTGTTTTGTCGAACGGCGCAATCTGTATCGAGCGGCTCTCTGGGATCGTTACGTTTGCGAGGCTCTTTATCGGCGTGGGCGTTCCGTAGTAGTCTACCTTGATGTCGCTCACGAGTCCAGGGTGCGCCCTTCCTGTGCGTATCGAGAGAAATTCATTCTGCAAGAACGATACCGCTTTGTCCATGTTTCCGCGAAGTTCAGATAGTACATCTTTCGGCATTGAAATTCAGTCCTCCTTTACGATTGTTCCTATGTCTGCGCCCTCAATTATATTCCTGACCCATTTCGAGTCATTGATGCTTATTACCCAAACGGGAATCCTGTTCTCTCTGCACAATGCGAACGCCGCCGTGTCCATGACTTCAAGATTCCGCGAAATAGCCTCGCTATATGTAAGTGTCGGGAAAAATTTTGCGTCCTTGTACTTGTTGGGGTCGCGGTCGTAAATTCCGTCAACCTTCGTAGCCTTAATCACACAGTCAAGCTCAAGTTCCGAAGCTCTAAGTGCCGCCGCCGTATCAGTCGAGAAAAACGGGTGTCCAGTTCCAGCCGCAAAGAGAACAACATTTCCGCCCTTCAGGTAATCACGGGCTGACTCACGGTTGTAGAGTTCGGCGACAGGAGGCATTGAGATTGCTGACAGGACTTTTGCGGGAACGTTAATTTTCTCCAGCGCAGTCTTAACCGCAAGAGCATTCATGACAGTTCCGAGCATTCCAATAGAATCAAGGCTCACACGGTCATATCCAAGTTCCTCAGCATCACGGCCTCGAAGCATATTCCCCCCGCCGATCACGAGCGACAACTCAATTCCTGCGTTCCTGATTTCGGCAAGACCTGCGGCAAAATCCCTCACTGTTCCGAAATCTATTCCGATATGATTTTTACCAGCAAGGACTTCCCCCGATAACTTCAGAAGTACACGATTATACTTTGGCATAATATCAGCCTCCGTTGAGAAAAACCGCCGCACACTCGTGACTTTAGTCATGAGTTAGGCGACCTGTTTAAGTTAGTTTACCATTTTTTCTCTTTTTGTGTTATACTTTTTTCACGTAGATGTCAGACGTAGAGATATAGACTTACGGAAGTAGGCACTAACCGCGCAATCTACGAAGAGTAACACAAAATCCTTGCTGGCGACAGTAAGGTTGAGCATGAGAGCAAAAGTTCCCTTGTGTTTAGGAGAAGCACCCGCACCTGTATCTGTGTACTAGTCCTTTTGCGGTTATC
>CALGGR010000159.1 GCA_937915755.1 uncultured Fretibacterium sp.
ACAATAAAAAGATTTCAAAATTTCACCTCTTTCTATGTTGAAACCCCTTGCTTCCAACAGCTTTTAGAAAAACTAAGCTGTATTGACAGACTGTTTCAAATCCTTAAAAATGTATTGTCCATTGCTCACCCCCTCAACGTTGATAAGCTCTGACAGCTTAGGGCCGATATGCGGGTCTCTGATGAGAAAAGCGACGACATCAATGGCTTCAGCGATAAGTTCCTTCATAGGACTTTGAGAGACTTCGGAAATGAGCTGTTCAATACGCAGTAACCCAGCGCGAGCATCATTAGCGTGAACGGTACAGACTCCACCGGGATGGCCAGTGTTCCAAGCCTTTAGCATATCGAGAGCTTCCTTGCCTCTGACTTCTCCAATGATGATTCTGTCCGGCCTTTGACGCATGGTAACTTTCAATAAATCCTGCATGGACATGTCAGAAGTGGTACGCATGGAGACGAAGTTATCCATCGAGCATTGCAATTCAAGAGTATCCTCAAGAATTAACAGACGATGCTTAGGAGTTAAAGATTTCATTTCATTGATAATTGCGTTTACGAAAGTAGTTTTGCCTGTGCCAGTACCGCCGACGACAAGGATATTTTTGCGTGATGAAATAGCCTCACAGAGAATCCGAATATCCTCGTCAGTAGCACGTCCCGATTTAACGTATTCCGCCAGAGAAAAAATAGCGGAGGCTTTCTTCCTGATATTGAAAGCCGGATTAGGTACGATAGGCGGTATAACGCCCTCAACGCGACTGCCATCACCGGGAAGCTCACCCTCAACTTTAGGATGATGATAGTTAATGACAGTGCCGAGCATGTGAGCGACCGTACCGAGCATTTGCAGAGCCTGAACAGGAGACATGTAGCAAATGAACTCCATGCCAGACCCGATTTTGTCAATCCAGACTTTGCCGTCAGGGTTAAGCATAATTTCAATAACCTGCGAATCGTCCATAGCGTCTCTTATTTCTGTACCCATTTCGCGGCGCAGTTTTTCGAGGTTACGCCTTATGACTTCTTCATTTGTATTATTTATTTCACTCGTTTTAATCGTCCTCCAAACCATATTCTTCATCATCAGCATCAACGACCCAAATTTTTAGAGCTGAAGGTGGTAATTGACGAAGCTCATTAGTAATGAACTCAAATAGCTCAAGAAGCGAAATGTCGTAAGCGTTGCAAAGTCGTAAAGTAGTTTCTTTGCCCGGCCAGTTGTCTCCGTCTTCAAAACGAGAAATAGCGGACTGGCTTAATTCAGTACGGTCAGCGGCTTCAGTTTGAGTAAGCCCGGACAATTCCCTAAAATGTTTTAAGGCAGTTCCGAACGTGCGATCGTTGCCGATAAAGCGTTTAGATTTCTTGCCCTTTTTCATGAAAACACTCCTTAGAAATCGCGGCAGAACGCGAAAGATTTTTCCTAAAGAATGTGAGCAAGTACGCATAGCACACCAACGGCCACGATAAGAGCGGCTAATAAATTCAAATATTTAGTCCGTCCCTGTTCAGTAAGTCCACGAAACAAAGCAAGTCCACCGACAGGAATTAGAGCGAGGGGAATAATCCAGCCAGCCGGAGCATTAAGCAGAGCCTCAACGGGAGAATGTCCCCAGCCTTTGCCAGCAATAGCCGCCCCGCCAATAAATGAAATCAGACACAGGAGAAAAATTCCCAAACAAACGCAGGCCAGAGGCAGGAAGAAATCGTAAAGCCACATATTCTTTCTGTGCTGATTCAAAATATTCTGAGAAATTTGCTGTAAGGAATCAGACAGATTAGTCATAGCCTTATTAGTCTCAAGTTCAACGGCAGAGGCGGCGAGTTGTTTAATGCAGTCGATAATTTCGTCCTTCTTAGTATCAAGAGCGTCAGTAATGCGTTTAGGCAGATTATTATTTGCACGGTTGAACGAGAAAAAAATCTTAACGAAAGCCCAAATAGCGTCATTAGTTCTGATACCGAGAGTGTGAGAAAATTCATCGATAAGTTTTCTTTCATCCTCGTTGCAGTCGCCCAAGAATGAGGCCAAAATGTTCTCAGATTTTTGTATTTCAGGAGCCTCGAATAAATCTTGACCAGCCTGTTCGATTTTGTTAATTTCCTGTGTAGTATCCATGATTAAGGCTGTCCGTTCTTATCTTTTTTGGCAGATTTTTCTTCGTGAATGCCAATGGTAATATCATTAAACATTTTCCAAGCTACAGTACGCCAGCGTTTAAGTTCAGCACGATTACCAAGCGGCATATCTTCCATAGCTTTAGCAACGGAAAGACGCTTAGAATACAAATCATCGGTAACACGATCCGCAAGGTCAGGAAGGTCGATAGTAGCCCCTCGCTTTTCAGCCTCAACTTTCGTCTTAGAGTTATTGAACAACTCGAACTTTTGAGGGTCGCCGTAAAAAGTATTTCTTACGACATGAAGTTCACCTGGAACAACGTCCATATTTTTTTGAGAAGTTCAATGCTATCTCTCTGACGGTTAATGACCCAGAATGAAACGAGTTGCCTTTGAAGTTCCTCCAAACTGCCAATAAGAGTGCCGCCGAATTTTTCAACAGCTTCGCCCGACCGAGCGGCAGAATTGATAACGATGTCCTTGTCGCTTGCTTCAGAATAATTAACGAGTTCGATCCATCCGTCAGCGTTATCAAGAGACAGAGAAATAACTTCAACGTCGTCATTGTGAGTAAAAGTTTTCCCAACGTCAGGGTTACTTGTATCACTTTCAACGAGAATAATTTTTCTGTGCCTGCATTGAGTAAGGAAGTCTGCAAGAATCATGCTTAAAATACTTTTGCCGACTCCGCCCTTACTACCGCCGATGAAATATAAAAATCGAGAATTTTTGTCAGGCATTTTTATAAATCCTCCGTGTCAGGTGGTAAATCAAAGTGTGCGTTGCTTTGAGATTGAGTACTCTCTTTTTGTACGCTTTCTTGGTAGGATACGGGGGCAACATTTTCATGTTCAGCAGATAAAGTTTTGCTGTCCTTTACGCTCTTATCTGTAATAGTTTCTGTAGCAACTTCAGCTCCAACCGAAGATAAATTTTTGCCCTTCTTTATAGCGACTTTTGAATGTTCATGCTGCTCCTTTTTAGCAGTAGAAATATTTGAGTTTTTGTAGCTTTCCATGCAGACTCGAAAGAACCGCCAGAACTGTTTTAGTGAAGTCTGACTGATGAGCCAGCCAGCAGAAACGAAATACTCTGAAATATCCTCAATGGTATAGTTTTTATTGACGATAGCGTCATGAATGTCATGAAACAAATAATCAACCGCTTCCCTCGTCTTAAAGAACTTCTTTTCTTTGACAGGAAGACCAACGATTTTGGAATGAACGGCCTTCAAAGTTTCAAAAGCGACCAGACCCTTCGGGCAAACTTGAGAAGTAGCAGCTAACACGAAAATCCCTCCTTTGTGTGTTTAATTGAGTGAAGCAAGACCACCCCTAAGCACACAGAAAATAACACGGGGGAAAAAATTATGAGTTTAACTCATAAAAATACGGTGACGTATATACTCAGGGATTAAACGGAAGTAAAAAGGTAAATCGGGACAAGCAGACCCTTTGCCGTACGAAATTACTGTGTAATTTGTAGACAAAGAGTACAGGAATGCAATCGGCTGTAGACAGTCTCTCACATTCAGCTTGTCAGGGAAAAAGCCCCTGAACCCGAAAAAATTTTTAGAGATAAGGGAGGTAACAATGGAACGGGTATTGAGGAATTGCCGCTTATATTTACGAGTAACGCCAGATGAACATGAAATAATCAGGGAGCAGGCGGAATTATCAGGACTATCAATCTCAGAATATGCCCGAAAACGAATGCTTGGATTTCGTGTAATGCCGAAGTCAGAATTAAATATTCTCCGAGAACTTAGGAGACTTGGCGGACTTGTGAAACATGTATATAGTGAATCGCAAGGATTATATA
>CALGGR010000160.1 GCA_937915755.1 uncultured Fretibacterium sp.
CGCATCTGCCATATCAGGGGAACGTAAACCCCGCTCCTTCATCTTTTCTTTCGGCTCTAGGACTAATCTACCTGCCGCGTCAAACTTGTATGTAGGGCTTGCTAGTTCTCCCTTCAACTCAGGATTGTTCGGGATTGCTGCACCTGCTTCAAGCCATTCCCTCACCCTGTCCCACATCTCGGAGCGTTTATTAGCGTATTTCGCGCTATCTGTCGCCTTCATGCCGAAATTTATCTCCATCACTCGATAGCCTAGCTGTCGCAATCGGTCTATTACTCCCTCACCACGACCGGCATCTATAAACACGCCGTCAGGCCGAAATTCATCAATCTCACGCGCCACAATCCCCGCGAACATCATATTGTCGGCTTTCTCAACTACACGCATATCATGGCACCACAAGCCTTCACGCCTGCAAATCACGCTCCTATCATCTCCGAACCGCGCAACATCAACGCCGATTACTTTCACTGCACCGCGTATATCCGCCTCAGTCAGTCCCTTTTTGGCGGCTTTGCTCACCATATCGATAGTGATTAGCACGTTATCTTCCGACGCGCTGAAGTCGCATAGAAACTCCTGCCTATACTGATTACCGCTCATCACTGCGGCGGCATCGTCTAATTCAGATTGTGGGATTATGTTTGTCTCGTCAGCTCGGTACACTCGCGAGCACCAATCATCAGCCTTTAGCCCGTAGGTATACAGCTCGAAAAACATATCCATACCCTTTGGCGTTCCGATGAAACACGCCCAGCCGTGCCGGTCTGACAGTGCAGGCCGTAAGACTTCGCCCCACACTTCCGGCTTCATGTCCGCAACCTCATCTAGTACTATTCCGTTGAAATACAGCCCTCGCATTGTGTCGGGATTGTCCGCACCGTATAGCCTGATCCTTGAGCCATTCGGAAAATCTATGCTCAATTCGCTTTCATTGACTTTGCGTCCTGGAATTGGATATGTGAATTTCTTGAGGTAGTCCCATGCTAAGTCTTTGGTCTGTGTTCTGTAGGGACTTATATAGCCGTAACGCCCTGCCCCGCTGGTATCACACAAAGCAGACTTCACGAGCTGATTTATCATGCAGACTGTCTTACCCAGTCGCCTATGTGCCACTATCACGCTAAATCTATGCTCTTCTATCAGCTTGTGTATTTCTTTCTGGACTTCACGCGGTCTGTATGGGATTGTTATTGTTGGCATCGTCATTTATCCAGTGAAATACTATCTTTGTATCTTCAGCCGATGATAGCTCTACTTTGCTCATTGTCTCGGGTTTGCCGTAACCTCTGTCAAGCAATTCACATGCAGCTTGAAGCCTTATTATTTCCCTTTTACTGTTTAGCAGTTCTATCAATGCCTGCACAGCTTCAGGACACGCAGCCCTGATAGCTTCTTTTATCTCCTTTGGGATTTTAGGCCGTCCTGGACTTTCCTTATTACCCGGCAAAAAATGCCCCTTTGCATCCCTTTCTACTGCCATATTCTGCACCTCCAAACGAGCATAAAAATAGCACCTCTGTAACTGTTACAAAGGTGCTTTAATCTTTCCTACCAAGCCAGAATTATATCAAAAGTCAAGGTTTTAGTCCATATTTACAGAATTGCGCCAATATTCACATAATCCCCGCATGTCCGGTTAATCACCGTATCATCGGCCTTTATGCCTCATCGCCTCCCTTCTTCTTGCCCGGCTTCATTCTCTGATAGCCTGCTACAGCATCACGCGGAATTAGCCACGTATCAGCAAATTTGAATGAACCCGGTAAACGGCCTGCACGTATAATCTGTCTAACTCTACTATCATTAACATTAAGCATTTGTGTGGCATCATCTGCACTCACATATTCCCGCCGTATATCTTCCTCTGTAATCATCAAATCACCTCACGCAAATAATATCATTACCGCTAAGAGTAATAATTAGTATTATTACTGATTAAGGTAATTACTGTTTACGGTAATATATCATCGTCAAGTGAACATCACAGACAAATTCACACAGGAGGTAAAAAGCGATGGCAACATTAAAGGAACTTAGAATGCAAGTTATAAGGCAAAATCTGGACATCCCGAACTTCAAGACTTTGCGTAAACCTGAACTGGAATATGCAATCAAAAAGGCATTATACGTAAACAGAAGAGTAAGGGAAGTCTATGGCGAAGACTTTTCAGAATGCGTCAGGATTAATGATTTTCTTGATGAATTTGACAAATTACACCAAGAAGTAGCAGCACCTAACCCTACACAGCATAGAATTATTGATTTTATCAAGTATCAAATAAATCTTGACCTTACTAATTACAGACTGACAGGGATTAGCTATGATCACAAAAAATTCCTCGTTGTTGATTTTGAGAAATTAGGCGGCTATGACCGTCAATACGCCCTGCGGAGACTTGAAAACGATCACGGCGGGAAGTTCATAAAAATAACTCCCTATAGTTGCTATAGTGCCAAAATCTATGCAATTTTCCCACTGGAAAGACTAAGCAAAGCCGCAATAGAGGCAAAGAAGGCCGAAGAGAAGAGACAACAAAAAATAACTAAGGAAATCAAAGCAACATTTCAAAGACTGCACCCACTAAATCCAGAGAAAAAAACGCCCGCCCCCGCAGTATTTGAGGCAGGCAAAACATACAGCTACACAGACCCACTATTTCCTAATGACCCGTCACGCCGCATTGTGATAAAAAAACGGTCAAAATTCAGTATATGCGTTCAAGAATGGGTGCAACAGGATAGAAGGATAATGCTCCGCTTCAGCGTTGAAAAAACTGTGAATATTTTTATCCTGAATGGGGGAAACCAGAATACAAAGACTCAGCTATTTGCTAGCTACTGACCTTGTAGAGGAAGCCCCCGCATCAGTCCCGGCACTCCCCGCACCTAGAAAGAATTTCACTATTAGCAGAAAAGATGAATATCTCACTCTACCAGATAGCTTTACTCAAGAAATAGCTGACGATATAGAGACTCTTGTCCATAAGCCGAAATTTGGAACTTGGAAAGGCATTATTCAGATCCCGTTTATGCTTACATAGACAGCAACAAAGTAACCGTTAAAACTCTAAAACTCTTTGCTAAAAAACTTGGATATAATGTTGCTACCAACGCTTATAAAAACAACATTACCCGTGCTTTAATACGTGTCATCCACCACATACACGACACAATCACTGAAAATCGTAAAAAATCTATAGCCATCGCCTTTCCTTTAGGAGCACTCGAATATCCATACGGGACACGCATTGATGAGAAAACAGCTGACATGCGCAATGACTTACGCATTAACCAGTGCAAAACACCGCAGGAGCTTCAATCCCTTCTTTCTGCGTCTGACTTCTACACTCTTGAATTAATCGCTCATCAGAAAAGGATTACCCCTCCTTTTAACACTGGATACACCTTTCATAAGGGGTACACTGTCAAATCACTCACTGCTTTAATCCTAGCTTATTATTTCCCTCAACCCTTAATGCGTAAACATGTCCCTTCACTCCCCGAACCTCAGCCCGTAACCATCGAGGCGGAATACACCGAGAAGGCTGAACCGGAGACAGAGACACAGCCACAGCAAACAGCGAAAATAAAGCCCTCAGACGCTCCGAAAAAGCAGCCAAAGGGTAAAACTACCTTAACACTTGAAGCCGTCAATTCCTGTGCTGCTCGTGAGGAATTAACAGCCCTATTTTCTCAATTCAAGAAGGATGAAATATTAGCCTTCATGCTATCAATCGGGGCATCACTGCGCGGATTAAAGGGGCTGAATACTAAAGCGAAGCTGTCAGGATATTGCGCCGCTAAGATACTCCAGCTCAGGGACATGAAGCCCTCAGAACAAAAACAAGCTCCACGCCCTGAAATTAGACACGAAGCCCCGAAACATCAACCGAAGGTACTCGGCAAGAACCGGCAGCTAATGATTGTATTCTAGGATATGCCCGATAACCCGCATAACCAGATCATGACGGCGGGCAAAGAAAACCGACCTGCACCAGTGCCAAGCCGCAAGCAGTGTAGTTAGTGGTATTCGCTCAAAGTAGAAACCCTCAAGTATCAGCCGGTGATATTCATTCCGCTTGTCATTCTCTTTGAGGTCTTCTATCAGTCTGCGAACTGGATACACCCGACGACGCACCCGCATCAGCCTGTGTTCAATCCCTTCAAGCTGTGCTACGTACGAACTAACTGGATCAGACTTCATGCAAGTATTGCCGAATGTGTCATATCTATACCCGTGAACGTCTCCATACTGTTTTAATTCCTGTAACTGGTTTTTGAGGTGTGATAAGTCCTGTTCATTCTCTTTGTAGCTGTATAGGCATTTTTCCGCGTATCTGTAACGTCTCATTATTGGCCTCCATCACAGTTAATATTGTCCGGGCTGTTGTGCCCTGTCTGCGTTCCACGTGAAGCACGTCTACTTGTCTGTCATCAGCTATCACTCCTGCCATAGTTAAGCAGTCCTGTAATGCCTTCACGCGGTTGTCTATATCCCACCGTCTGCGGTTGTCAGTCTCGAACTCTATATAGAGTGCTACCGAGCCTGTATATGGTTGACGGTCTCCCCACACTTCTATAATATCATTAGTTATCATTTGCTGATACTCACGCCCTGCATCAGTTTTATACCTTCTCCCCCCTATAGTACTGCGGTACAGATGGTTAACTGTAGGCGGCAAGCCCTTTAACTCCATTTCTAATAAAACTTTTTTCATTTTTTTTGAACTCCTTTACGTATTTCCTGCAAAAAAAGGCCTTTTTTTATATATATTTGTCCGTTTGTCCGTTTCAATCGTAACATATGATGAATACTAAATCCATGAAAAAATAGTTTGTCCGTTTCTTGTCCGTTTCTTGTCCGTTTCACCCCTTTTTTGTCCGTTTCTTGTCATAGCAACGGTTTACGTGGCTCTATATGTATATGTATGTCCATCTGTCCATATAGTTTATAAACCATTGATGTAACTGCAAACGGACAAAAGCGGACAACCAAATGGACAAAAAAAAAGCTATAAACCATTGATATAACTACAAACGGACAAACAGACAAAAAAACTCCATACACTAAATATATTCTTCTTTCTTTCTTTTCTTTCTTGAATATATATTTGTATATGGAGTATGTATTTTTACTTACTGGTTTTACTTATCCGCTAACTTATATTTACCATGTCCTATCCTTTGGATTTTTCCTTCTTTCATGAGACGCTGTAAATTCTTACCTGCGGCTTCAATCGAGATATTAACGGCCTGAGCTAATAGTGATGGAGACACAGTATCATGCTCCTTCAAGTAATCGAGTATCTGCCGTTTCCATTCTGGAGTTGTTAGCAGTTCAGCATCACCTTCAATCACCCATCCGAATCCGTCAATGCGCATGAGAAAGTCTTTTTCCTCAACGTCGCGCCCAGTTCTATGGAGAGTGCCGATACTTTCAGTGCGAGCGCGTTTAAGTATAAGGATAGTATCAACCGCGCCAGCAATGCCCTGCGAGCCGGAGACTTCATTAACGTAATCGTCTTCCATAGCCTTTTTTAGATGATGGATTATAAGGATAGGGACGTTAAACCTATCACTAAGGGCTTTAATTTCGCTGATAACATCGTAGTCTTGCGAGTACCTGTCGCCTTTGCCCGAAAGTTGCCTTCTGAACTTCTGTAGTGTGTCAATGATGACGAGCCGAGCATTGCGGTGAAGCTCCAACCACCATTGCAGATACTCCATACCGCCTTCATGCTGACGGGGAACGACAGTAGCGAGAGTAAGACGGGACAGGTCAACATCATCGGGCAGGTCAGACCTATCAATTCTTTCTTGGAGCCTTCGTTGAGTATCTTCAAGAGCGAGATAAAGGACATCGCCCTGCTGAACTTCAATTTTACCGAGCACACAGCCGCCAATAGCGACACCTTCGGACAGGTGTAAAGCGAGAATAGATTTACCGATTTTCGGCCCGCCCGCGAGAATGGAGCAGCCCGCCGGAAGGAAGCCCGGCACGGCCCATTTGATTTCAGGGAAGACCTTATGACGCAAGTCCTGAGCGTTAATCTGTTCAACGCGTGATAAGACGGCTTGTGTTTTAGGGGGCAGCAGAGCGAAATTGATTTTGTCCATAAGAATGCGAGCGGTGAAGTCGACCCCGTGCAGTAAGGCGTAATCATTCCAGTCCGTACCGTCTTCATCAGTGCTGAAGTCAGGAAAAACGACGCCTTGAAGATGTAGGTCAGCACAAGCCTTATTAGCGGAAGTAATGCCCGCATTA
>CALGGR010000161.1 GCA_937915755.1 uncultured Fretibacterium sp.
TCACTTGTCGCCGGAGGCAGGGGTCGAACCTGCAACCTGCTTTTTATGCCGCTCTTACCAGTTGCGCTACTCCGGCATCTTCTCATAAAAAAACGACCTCATTTCCTGAAGTCGTCGCTTTACATACTTATTCGATTGTATGAGTATATCACGATTTCCGGACTTTTTTATTCAATTGTCTGACTATTCTCTCCAGTCTACGTCTGCTTTTACAAAGTTTTGTAGTTTTACTTACTTAACGCCGCCATATCTTCGCGTTCGTGCTTCTTGATTAATCCTTTCAGCAGCTCTACGGCCTCTGCCTCCTCTACCTCGCTGATTGCACCTTCTGTCGTTTGACGTAAGTCTTCTTGTGCCTGTGCTGTCAGTTCCTCAAGCTCACACACGAAGTCCCCTGTCAGCCCTTTCACTCCCAGATACTCCAGAAGAAGCCTGACTTTCTTCAGTACGTCCCCTTCACGGCTCATCAGCTCCAAGCAGTCTACACAGTCCCGCGCATGGTCGGACACTAGCCTAAAGCTCTTCATCATTGCCTCTAGTCCGGCCTTGTCTTTGTTGTAGTACAGCTCGTCCACTAATCCCGCTGCTGCATGGCTGATGAATAATGCCTGCTCCTGTAATGTCATATCCTCGTACTCCGCGATATACCCGAAGAAAACAGGCGCAGACTCAGAGAATACTACTTTGCAATGCACGGCACAATGGAAGAATATGAGAGGTACAAGAAGGAGACCCGGCTGTTCAATGACCAGTAAGAATTATCAGGCATTTACCTCGTTTATGAGGATGGTAGGCAAGGTAACGGCAAACCCGAACGGCAAAAGCATTGACGAGATGGTTGATGCCCTCACTTATAGAAGTGGGAGACTTCTTGCGCGTTTTTGTTAAAGGAATTGCCAGCGTAGGGAAAAGCCTTAAAAGCTGTAAAAGCAGTGAAGGAGTGCACTTAGCAAGTTCAGTATGTGTTTTGTTGACTCAATTTCTAGTATCTATGTACATTTTTGCAAACAAACCAGTGTATTCTTGGAGATGTACTTCGCCATACAGTCTGGAAATCCAGAAGCGAGAGGGAATAGTTCATAGAGATTCTTGAGAAGAAGAGTGAGATTGAGAGTTGAGGACATAGACCCTTCTGAGGACTTGCTTTTAGTGCTTCATTGCTAGTCTTGATGTTAGGAATCCCTTTGTCTCCGATGACAGAAAGTTATATATTACTTTATAATGAATAATACTTTTGAAAATCACAGAAAGGCGGCGGTATTTATGAATCGGCAGATATTTTCAGCATTAACAGTTATGTTGTTGTGCTCTCTGGAGGATGCGGCGGAGGAAACAACAACATTTTATCACAGGATACTGGAGACGGCAGCAATGAAGATAATCTCCTCGTAGCAGATGACAGCTTCATAGGCAGGTCAGTATCACTTGAGCTTGACAGCGACGGCGACAACAAGCCTGATGTTCTGGACTTTGACGGAGCAGCACAGTTCTACATCAAGAACAGGAACGACTCAGGCAACCTGTCAGCTTCTGGAGTAAGGGCAGCATCCGTTGAAGGGGAAGTACCCTTTATGGTGTGGGTTGACGAACTCGGTGAGGTTACCAATCCCAACGAGATCAAGGCTTACCTTGAGGCCGGTACAGATTACACATTGGAGTTCTCAAAGAATTTCACTGAGTCGCTGTACGAGAGGCTGCCACACATTGAGGTGCTTGACCCTGCAAACGTCATTATCAGCATGGACAATATAGCTCTGTCAATTTACCCGTATGAGAAGCCCGTTCTGATATGCTTGACCTTCACGCCCGGGACATCCGGCTTCCATACGATACGCCTCAGCAATGCAAACCCCCTGCTCTCAGAGGAATCAGAGACTGACGGAGTCTTGTTCGTCTACAAGGAGATGCACAACGAGGCAGGAGAGAACGGCTACCCCATGAAGTTCAACCTCATGAACTACGACGGCAGCGAGTCCAACGTAAGCATAAGGAATATAATCGAGCTTCGGAAAAAATTTCTTGAGGCAAATCCGTTCTACATCGATGACGTTTACGGCGAAGCCAGCGAGGCAGGCACAAGGAACAGGAACAACAGAGGAGCTCCAATTACAGAGAACACCCAAGGCTATGATGACTACATGGAGTTTCTCAGTGCCAGGAACAGGATAATGTCTGACCTTTCCGAAGTACTGGATGAGGATGCCTTGGAGGAAAGAATGTTAGCTTCAGAGAGAATATATGCTGCAGGCGGTAAACTCTCCGCGTCAGATATACAGATAGAATCAACGATGAAGGGTATTCCCTACGACAAGGATTACGATCTCGGCGTGGGATTTTTGGCAATCTCCAATCTGCAAGCTCTGAGCAATGCTTTAGACACTAGGGACGGTGATCTGGAGGACAGGCTCATAGAGCCAAAGAGAAACGCCGTCCAGACACGCTATACATGCTCATTCATCGATACTGCAGAAGAATACGCTAACATGGTCAGCAAGAACTTTAACCTCTCCCTGTCGAAAAATGCATCCGGTGCCAGTAGTAGTGTAGAGTCTTCGTCTAACTATAAGCTGGGGCATACTTCAACGACGCTTGTTGTGCACTTTGAGGAGACTGAGACGAAATACCATTATCTGAGCTTTAACGGACTTTTTATGAAGAACGCCGCAAAGAGAAAGCTCGCTAACAACAAGTCTTCTTTTCGTGAAGAGTATGGAGATTATTTCGTGTCGGGGTATCTGAACGGAGCCGTCTTTGATGCATACGTAACGATAACAGGAGAGACTACTGAAGAGGTCAAGAAGGCGAGTGCGGCTTTGTCTGCATCGTTCCAGACAACCAGTATGGACGCTTCTGGAAAGATCAGCTTGAGCAAGGAGATGGAGACCAAGATCAACAATGAATCCATCAAGATAGCGGTTGAGATCCGGCATATCGGAGCGGGCAGCTGGAAACCGACTACTTCTACAGATGTCGGCACTAAGCTGGGAGCTTTGCAGTCTGTATCGCAAGAACTGTACAAATTCAGAAGCTACCTTGCAGATCCCCAGAATAAGGATAAGAAGTACGCACCTGTGAAGGTTATGCTTGACCGCTACAGGGAGCTTTACGAGTATGATCCCGACTCTTTCGATCTGTACCTTCCCATCAGCGTAAGCCATGCCAGAGATATTGAGCTTCTCAATCAGGAACTGGTAACGCTGAGGGGCTACAAGAATACTCTTAATTCAGGAAAGGAAGACATGGCATGGGATGATATGGGCCCCAGCTCGCTTGATAAGGATTGCTCTGATTTACTGTCGGAGGTCGTGCGCCGTGGGAATAAACTCTACAGCAATCATGATGATGTCAAGAAGTACCTTGCGGATGCCAGAGCCCTTAACAAGAGACTCAGGGCAATGTGCGAGCGTTACGAGTTCTTCAACTCTCTGGTCAAGGCACAGCAGACAGAGCTTCAGTACGCAAACTATCCTGCACGGGACAAGCCTTTCGGGCCTACGAGAATGTCAGGCTATCCGTCTTACATGGCCAGCAGTGCGGTTCAGTCTGACATTGATGCCGGGAAAAAAGTCAAAATGGACAACTACGTCTCATACAAGAGTGGATACGGATACTATGCTCGGCCTTGGGAACCGGAATTTACTGCCCAAACAGACAACGGAAGCTCTGATGCAATATTCTGCTACTGGGAGTTCTCGGGGCAGGGTGACGACGGCAGCACTGAGAGAAATATCACCAGCTCTTATGCTGTAGGCAAGAAAGAAGCGAAGTTCCACTTTGACACTGCCTGGTGGCTGAATCCTGTGTGGACTCTGCAGTACCAGAGTATGAGATACAACAGGACGCTTTACCCATTCGGAAAGCCTGGACACATTCTGAATTTCTAGCCAAAGGGTGGAATGATCATGAAGAAGTATACTGCATTGCTGATTGTGCTGGTGATGTGCCTGTTCCTGTCCGGTGGCTGCGGAGGAGGCGGTGATGACAGCCTCTTGCCTGAGCCTGACTCTGGACAGACTGGTACCTTCCTGTTTGAGCCTGACTCTGATGGAGACGGGGTGCCGGACGTTTTCGGCTACACATCCAGCAACTCAAACGGATCACGCAACTATGCAGGGTATGGCGGAACTTATGAAGTCCCCTACCTGAACTACATTTCCCCGTCAATGACGGACTCAAATGACACTTTCAGAGTAAGCGTTTGGCTTCAGGAGGGGCAGGGCTACACGCTCAAGTATTCTCACTCAGGCAGGACTCTCGACGGCGCAACTCTGAACATTGACATCACAACCCCGGAAGGCCGAAATCTGATATTGTGCTACGTGAGTTCCATCGACGAGACACCCGGCGACCAAATGCCAAGAGTAGAACTCATCATAGGCTCTCCTGACATAGTATCCCTTGACGCTGTCCCTCCTGACGAAGTCCCTGAATCTCAAGAGAGAACATACGCTGAACCTGTGATAGTAGAGCCTGTGATAGTCAGTACCGTACTGGAGGTTGTCCCGGAAGAAGCTCCCTGCGCAATCTTCAAGACATTCATTGCACCGCAGACAGGGACGTATGAATTTGTCCTCACAGAACATGCAGTATCAAATGACGAGACTGTGCCCTATGAGTTCAGAATTGAGCAGTATGACGGCAAATACACCAGGATTTTGGCGGGGACAAACATAGAGCTTAATCCTAGGGAAACTGTGGACCTCCAGCGGGTGTGCCTGAGTTACGCGTCCGGCTTCAACGACGAAGGACTCCCCACAGAGTTCAGGGAAGGCTTCGCGGAGAGCTACAGCAGCGTGCTTGGCGGCATTGCCGAGAACTCGGCTTTGAGGGCTTCAGCATTTGGGGATTCATACATGACGATAGCATCAGTAGTTCATGGAGTCCCTTACGCTGAGGAGTTCATCGAGGGGCTGGGGTTTTATGCCCACACAGGAGACATGGCTCTCAATAAGACAGCATTGTACGAGTTTGAGCTGCCCTATCCAGAGGACGGAAATTTTCTGCCCGTTAGGACTATAACTGAAGCAAAGTACATCAACACTGAGGAAGAACTGAAGCGGGAACTTCACCTTGAGGCTGCCCAGAATTTCGCGCTGGCAAAGAATGCACTGCACGACAACAGGCCGATAACTCCTAGTACTCCGAAGCTGGGGCATACCTCGTACACTATGATGCTGAGGTTTGAGTTTGCCGAGACCAGTCCGAGGATGGTGAACGTCAAGGATGTCAAATTATCGTCTGCGGCTCTGAAGACTCTTAAGGAGGGCGCGAATAAATTCCGTAATGCTTATGGAGACTACTTCGTTGCGGGGTATCAGTGGGGGGTGCGCTATGAGGTAATAATTTCCATAGCAGGCGCTGATAATCCACAAGAAGCAGGTTTACTTCGGGGGGCAAGGTGCATTAAAAACTTGCTGGATTCGGTTGTGGCTGGAGGCGATTATCAGTACTGGCTCAATTACTTAAAGCAACTGGATATATCCTCGTACTACGTGCTGACAACAGAGACCGTGATCGTCAACGGGAATCCTCCAGCAAATAATGTTAAAGACGGGCTTTTATCGCTTGAGAGCATTATCAAGGATTTCGTGCTCTTCAGGAACAATGCACAGAAAAATCCCAGGGAGAATTATGCTCCGCTGAGCGTTTCTCTGATGAGGTTTCGTGAGCTGCCTGACGCGAAGAATATTATTCCTGAGAAGCTGCCTGTTACGCAGAAACAGTTTTCTAATATCAGGGATATGATCTGGGAGATGTTCAGGGCGCAGTGCTACTACAACACTGTTATGACTTTTCTCGCCAGCAATTTGCAGAACGGCAACACTCTCAAAGATTCCTGGAGGACAAAATTAACCGAAAATCTCAGCTTTGTGAAGAACCAGCTTGCTACGATTGCTTCTTTGGGGTATTTGGTGAGTGTATACCTGGCCGAGTTTCGGAACATGGCCGACGACTTCAAGGCACTGACTGAACGCTATACTTTCTACAGGCTGCTTCTGGAGGAGCAGAATAATTGGGGTTTAGGATGGTGGGCGTTCATTATCGGCACTGGCAGAAAAGAATTTCGAGGATACGGATTAAGCTCATACGACAGCAGCAAAATAGTAGCAGGAGATTAAACCAACGGCGGATCCTTCCACAGCGATCTGAGATTTTACGGAGGCTGGTATCCTTTCTGCCACTACATATGGAATGTCAACGAGAGCCTGCAGAAAGATTTCCGGTATGTGTACATAGAACTTGAACGCATAGACAGTGCCAGCGAGTGCAAAGTCGGGGCAGCTAGAGTGCTTGGCTCGCACCAATCGGTGTGGCACTTTGAGGGGGAATGGTGGAACTATGTCGAGTGGTATTACAGGGACAAAGTAGTACACATGCCTGACAGCAAATATCCGTTTGTCGGGCTGACATATTAGCCTCTGACGCATAGAGCGTTCTTCTAAATAAAACTGTTTACTTGTTCCTGCCTGGGAAAATCTCTCACGGTGGGAACTTGATTTATATATAATTAATTACCTTAAATATTCACAAAGAAAGGCGGAAGATTTACATGTCAGACAACAAGGGAAAAATCATCAGCAAAGACGAAGCGGAAAAATTACCTCCCGAAGAAATGCAGTTCATTGCTGGCGGTATGGGTAGCTCGGAGTGGAAAGCTGGCGGCCCTGAGTGGAAAAAAAGCGGCGGCCCTGAATGGCAGACAAAAAATCCCATCGCATAATTCCATGACGAGAAATTTTCTTTGCGCAGTGATTTTTGCGGCATCATTGAGTGTTGAGGCTAACGCGACACTTCTTCCTCCCATACCTGTGAGGAGCGGTGCTTCTTCCCTTATGCGTTCTGCTGAAGCCTTGCCGGACAAGTACGACCTTCGCGAACATAACAGAGTAACTACCATACGCACACAAAGTCCATGGGGAACATGCTGGGCTTTCGCGGCAATTGCGGCGTGTGAGAGCAGCTACCTAACGGCAACGGGTGCAGCCCCTGAAAGCGTAGATTTTTCGGAGATGTTCCTCTTATAGTTCTCGCGAATGAACATCGACAAGAGCTGGAACTTCAGCATGTACGACAGAGACAGGACACGTCTGAAACACATGGGCGATTACGGCAAGGTACTTGAAGAGGGAGCATACCCGAATATAGCAATTGCTTCACTTGCACGGCTTGAAGGGCCTGTTGATGAAGCGACATTCCCATACCTGAGCGGGCAGTTCATGGCGGCTAAAGGTTTTGTCCCGAACAACCCTCCTACACATGAAGAGGCGGAAAGTGTCGGTCTTATACCGTTTCGGACATCGACACATGAGGAAGTCATATAAGCTGACAAGACGAACACCGCACGAAAAGACATCATGCTTACCGACGCTATTTATGCCGCGATAATAATTGCCCCGTCGAGTTTTGCCGATCAGGAAGCACTGTATGCCATGATGAACAGTGTAGATTCGTCAACGCTGAAAAGATTAATAATGGAACACGGCGCGGCTATGGTGGGATATTATTCTGCAGAGAACCCCGGAAAGAATTTCAGCCCTATATACCATTCATACTATGACAACGCAAAAGAATGGAAAGCCAACCACGAAATCACGATAATCGGCTGGGATGATAATTTCCCGAAAGAACATTTCCTGATACAGCCTGAACGGAATGGAGCATGGCTTGCACGAAACAGCTGGGGGAGTTTCACCGGTTCTGACGGCGGGTATGAGTGGATTTCTTACGAGCAGTTAATGGGCGACGGTACTGTGTGTATCATCAAGGAACGCCCCGAAAATATGCGCGTATACAGTCATGATCCGCTCGGCTGGTGCAACTCTTACACGTACAACGAGAAAGTGATTTACGGAGCTAACGTGTTCAAAGTCAGGAGTGCAGGCGAAAGGCTTAGTGCAGTGAGTACATACGTTACAAAAGATGATACACGGCTTGACATCAGCATTTACGACTTGGGCGAAAATTTTTCTGGCGGCAATCCGACATCAGGAACACTCATTACACAGCAGACCGAAATGATAGAAGACCCCGGTTATCACAGTGTAGCGGTAGCAGATGAGAAGCTCGAACAGGGGCACTATTTCTCCGTCGTCATAAAGTACACGAGTCTTTACGATGGCATATTATTCAGCGAGGACATAAATGCAAGTGTACCGATAGAAGTTGCCATAAAAGGATACTCGAACAATGCGGCAGTGTACGACCACGAGAGCTATTTTTCCGACAAGGACGGCGTAGAGTGGACAGACGGTACAGATATGGTTGATGACTTTCACGGCGGCATACCATACCACGTGAACGCGTGCATAAAGGTATTTACGGCGGGCGACGGAGAAGAAGTTTCCGACACGACAGCTAAAACGATACAGGGACTTACTGTCGAGGAGTTCAAGGACGCATACTATAGCGAAATCCACACGACAGCTACAAGCCCTGCGGGAACAATTACACTTTCACCCGAAAGCACGACAGCAAATTCTAAAGTTCTCGTTTATCTTGCGGACAAGTCCCGGACGTATGAGCCGATAAAGTACAATAACACTGCGTATGAAGATGTCGATGAAATATACTCAAAAGGACTTAACGGGCCAAGCGAGTGGGCACTGGTGCCGGTTTACAAGGCAGGATACAAGCCCGACGCTTTCTGGAACGAGGAAGGTATAAATTACCCTGTATACGGGCCGTTTGTTGTTACGTCGGACGGAAGCGGAAAAGTTAGGGTTGATGTTGACGCGTTGAAGTATGAGGACGGTAGGACGGGAAAAGTTCCGGCAAGCTACTACACAGCATATATTGATACAGACGGAGGTGAAACAAGCGAAATTGGTGTGTTCCAGCTCACGGCAACTACAGGGAGCGTACCCGAAACACCTGCAGATGATACCAACACCGACACTGCAAAAACTAACATCGTCGGCGGAAGTTCGGGCGGGTGTAACGCGGGAATGTTCTGCGCTGTTGCTCTGCTGTTAATCACCAGACGGCGCAAAAAGTTCTAATCATCATAAAAACAGAAGCGGGATAAATAATCCTGCTTTTGTGATATTCTTTTCAAAAGGTCAAATCACGCACAAAATTTCAGAATTATCATGAAACGTTTTATTTCAAACTCTATCACTCTGACCACTTTTCGCTCTAGTGCCCTCGTGTATAATAAAATAAATATTTACAGAAAATAAGTTAGGAGAATTGCTTGTGAAGCTGAAGCGAGAAGTTTGAAACATTTTTCAAAGTATTATTTTTTCGTCATGATAATTTCAAGCATTTCTCTGGAAGTAACTATAAAATAGTCTTTCGGAAAATGCTTTATATTTCCTGTGATTAAAAACGCTTCATTCTCTTTTCTCTTTTCCATGACTACCTCATAGAAAATTACGTCTTTAGGATCGGGTAAATCTATATTTAGTTGTTCAGGTTTTATGTACTCTCCGTAGTGTTCTAAGGTTTGAATTAAATTTTTTCAGCTCTGCTTCGGGGACTTGGCTTTCGTACTCCACTAGTATGCTTACATAATATTTATTCATTGGCGTTTGCTCTACTGTTACACTCTTTTTGCTCTTGTAGGTCGGAAATCCTGACTGGTTCTTCCTGAAGTAATTTTTATCGTAATGCGCAAGAAGACTCCCACTTCTATTAAGTATGCTATAATCCATTCCGTTGAATAACTGGAATATCTTGTGAGAATTCCGACAACGAGAAAGAAATCAAAGTGGTACCTATGGGATGTAGGAAACCTTGGCTTAGAGCCATAAACGCCTTTGGAGAGGGTAA
>CALGGR010000162.1 GCA_937915755.1 uncultured Fretibacterium sp.
CATCGTCTTTTTCTTCGTGGGCGTTCAGATTTTGGCCGTCCTTGCTAAGTATGACCCCTTATTCAGTCAGATTTTCAGCAGGGCTATTAAGTATCAGGATGCTTACATTGCAACGTCTCTCGTATCAAGGCAGGACAAGAAATATTGAATACTCTTTTGAACTCGTGCGGTTGGGAAACTTCAGCCGCATTCTTATTTCATCTTTACGGAAAGGAGGATTTTCATATTGGCTAAACTGTATGACGGTGATGGCTTTGCTGAACTTCTCAACTTCTCTCACATGGTCGCTCCTGATGTCTTAGGGCTTAAAAACGGCGGCTTCCTTGCTGGCTTCTGGCTCACCGGCCCTGACCTTGAGAGTTCTACCGTTCAGGAACTTGAACATTTGAGCGAAATGATGGCTCGCGCTATCAATCAGCTTGATATGCGATGGTGTATTCACTTCGAGTTCTTCAGGCGTGAGGCTCATAATTATCCAAGCGGCAATTTTCATGAAACTACTACAAAACTCATCGACACTGAACGTTTTGCTCAGTTTCAGCAGGAGCAGGGACATTTTGAATCTATTCAGGCGATTTTTGTTACTTACGTCCCTCCTGCCTTTGAGAAAAGTCCGCTCCTTCAGCGCATCAAAAAATTTCTGTTCGGCTCGGACAATGAAAATGAAGACATCATCGTTGAAAAACAGCTTGAACGTTTCGAGGAAGTCATAAGGGGTCTCAAAGATTCTTTAAGCCTTATCATGAAAGTTCAGCGCATGACTTTTCACCCGGATAATGTTCCTGACCCTTATTCGGGGACTTCCGAATTACTTGAAGTCGTAAACGCTTGCGTCAATGGTAACTGGCACTCTGTAAGGCTTCCGGCTTTCCCGTATTATTTGGACTGCACTCTCGCTAAAGACTGCATTAACGGTAAAAATCTCGAATATAATAACGAGTTTGTTCAATGCGTTTCTCTTGTTAATTATCCTGCCGGGACTTTTCCGTCTATTCTCTCAGATTTACAGGCTCTGCCCATCTCTTTCAGGTGGTCTAATCGTTTCATTCTCACCGACATGCGCGAGGCTTTAGGTCAGATTGAGACTAAACGTAGACAGTGGGCGCAGAAAATTCGCAGTCTCTTATCTCAAATTTTAGGGCTTCAGACTACGAGAGTTAATCAGGACGCTGTCGCTATGGTCGAGGATTTGGATAACGCTTTGCAGGACGCTCATTCCGGCGAAGTCGCTTTCGGGAATCACACTTCCACCGTTATTTTGCGTCATTCTAATCCTGAAATTCTCGAAAATGCCGCTCATGAAGTCATAAAAATTTTTGAACGCGCTGGCTGTAACGCAAGGCTTGAAACTATCAATAATTTTGAGGCGTTCTTAGGTTCGTTGCCCGGTCATGGCAAAGAAAATGTACGCAAACCGCTAATCACGACTTTCAATTTTGCTGACCTCGTTCCGCTTTCTAATGACTGGATTGGCGATAAGTTCTGCCCGTGTCCCTTCTATCCGCCTGATTCTCCCGCTCTTCTTCAGGCCGCTACTGCCGGAAGCACTCCGTTCTCGCTCAACCTTCACAGCGGGGATGTCGGACACACTTTGATTTTAGGGCCTACTGGGGCAGGAAAATCTACTTTGCTTGCTACTATTGCCGCTCAATTTCAGCGATACGACAACGGACAAATATTTTTCTTCGACAATGGAAAGTCTATTTTCCCGTTATGTCAGGCTCTTGATGATTCTGTCTTCTACGATTTAGGACAGGCCGCTAATGACATAAATTTATGTCCTCTCGCTCAGATTGACGATCCTGAAGTTATGAGCTGGGCGGCGGAATGGCTTGAAATGTTAATCGAAATGGTTGCTCCCGGTCTTGTTACTCCAGCTCGCAGAATTTTATTGAATGACGCTTTGAAAAATCTCGCCGCAAGTACTACTTGTGCTGCTGAACGTACCTTAACAGAATACATTACTTCTGTTCAAGACGAGGATATGAAAGCCGCTTTAGGGTTTTACAGTCTCAATCAGAGTGGCGGGTATTTACTTGATGGAGACCATGACGACATCAATTACGCCTCGTTTAATGTCTTTGAGATCGCCTCTCTTCTTGAACGTGAAAAAATTGCTCCTGCTGTCCTTACTTATTTATTCTTCCAGATTCAGCGGAGATTAAAAGGTGCGCCGTCTTTGCTTGTTGTCGATGAGGCGTGGACGGCTATGCGCGATAAATTGTTCTCTGAAAAAATAAGAGGGTGGTTAAAAACTTTCAGAAAGTTGAATTGTGCCGTCGTTCTCGCTACTCAATCAATCGCTGATGTCGTGAACAGTACCATTCGGGACGCTGTTTTTGAGAGCTGCCCTACAAAAATTCTTCTCGCTAATCCTGATGCTAAAGGAAGCAAAATCGGTGAATTTTACCGCGACTTCCTACAGCTTAACGATCGTCAAGTCAATTTAATTGCTCACATGGCTCGAAAACGTGAATATTACATCATTTCCCCAAAAGGACGCAGATTATTCAGTCTCGGCTTAGGCCCGGTTGCTCTGTCTTTCGTTGGCGCAAGCGGCTCGGAAGATTTAGCAAGAGTTCGGGAACTTAAAGAAAGATACGGCAGGGAGTGGCCTGTTCAATGGCTTCGGGAACGTGAATTATCTGACTGGGCGGATGGCTGGCTCAAACTTGACAGCTCCGATGAATTTACTTTTTGGAGAGAAAAAAGGAGGCTTAACAACAATGAAAAAATTTCCAATGCTTCATAAGTTTTTAATTATTATTATAGTGTTCACTTTCTTGTCTGCTCCAGCTCAGGCTTGGTGGCTATGGGTTGAGGGTATTCCTGTTACTGAAAGTACTCAATTAAGCAGACTTGCCGCTGATATTAAAGAAGTTGCTGAACAGCTTACCATGCTTAAACAGCACTTAGCCATGCTTAAATCCTTAAAATCTCGTCTCTTGCAGTTGGGCAACGGGCAGATTATGGAGATTTTCACGGAAGCTCAATCCATACTGCAAAACGCTAAAAGCCTGACTGCTGATATTTCTAACTTCGGTGCGGCTTTCAAACAGCATTTTCCTGATGACTACGAGGGCATTATGTCCGCTGTCAATGAGGGTAAACGCCTCAATGATGACTGGCGCAAGGTTGAAGAAGGTTACATGAAAGTTCTAAACATGACTGCCAAAAATTTCAACAATGAACAGCAAGTCCGTAACAAAATGCTCGATACATTGAACGAGGCTGATTCAGATTCAGGTCAGACTAAGGCCATTCAGATTATCGGAGCAATGGTTAATCATGCCTCCTTTCTTCTCGACAGGAACAATCAGGAATTAAGCGGCTTCATGGAAAGTTACATTACTCGACAGCAGGACGAAAAACAGCGTCAGAAACTCGCTCAGAAAAATGTCGTCGAAATGGGCAAAAACGCCGCTCAAGCTGAACGTTCAGGGCAAACTTTCACGCCCGGATTCAAATAAGTTGAGGTGAGTTACATGTTCAAACAAAATTTCAATCGCATACTTCTCGCTTTCGTCCTGATTAGCTTCTGCGCGTCCTGTTCTGAATGCTGGATCGCTCAGGAGACTACTCAAATTACCGTCAAGATTAAGGCCGTCGCTGAATGGCTCAATACTCTTGAAATGCAGTTAAATCAGTTGAAAATGCTCGCTCAACTTCCCCAGTCTGTCATCAATCAGATTAACGGCATGAAAGAACTTCTCTCCGAGAATTTTTCGCAAGTCAGGAACATTCTTCAGCAGGTCGATAGCATTACTCATTTCACTGACGACATCGAGAACATGCTCAAGTCCAGACACCCCGATTGGCAAGCTGGACTGAAGATTGACGACCTCAAAGAACGCAATCAAAAACGCGATAAGCAGTTAAAGCAGACTTTCGAGGCTTACCTCAAAGCTCTTAACATCACCGCTAAGGACTTCAAGAACGACGAGAAGACTCGTGAGAAATTACTCTCGGCACTTTCTAACTCGGAGGGACAGGTTCAGGCTTTGCAGGCTCTCGGCGCATTGCTCGATCACACAAGCTCTATTATTGCCCGTAATGAGCAGACGCTTCAAGGCTTCATGACTACTTTCCTTGAGACTGAACGTGATGATATTGATGAACGTGAACAGAAAGAGCAGAGCATTCTTGAGGCTTACAAATCCCTCAAAAATTTGCAAATTCCCGGTCAAACTTTCACTCCGGGCTTTAAGTAATGGGGACGCAATTATGAGAAAGCATAAAATTTTTCTCGCTCTGTTCTTAATATTAGCCTCTGCGTCTGCCGTCTATGCTGCTAGTCCCGGCACTAATGCCACTCTTGAATTTGTCGAAAATTTTACGTCCGGCATTGGCGATAAATTACTCGGTTACGCTCGGTCTTTATTCGTCGCTCTGGCTACTCTGTCTCTCGCTATGGGACTCGGCAAAATGATTCTCAGCGGAGAAAGCAATATCGGGTCAGTTGCCGCTCATGTCGCTAAATGGATTATTTATGTCGGCGTGTTCTTCTGGATTATGTCCAGTTCTGGAGTGGCTTCTTTCCTTCCTAAGTTAATCGTCAACTCTTTCATGGAGGCTGGAAGGTCTATCGCTGGCTCAGACGTTGCTCCTGATGATTTACTCGTCGCGGGGATAAGGCTTTACGGCACTATGGTTGAAAGAGGCTGGGACGCTGGTTGGGGCGATTTCATCGGGATTATGCTTATCGGCATTGTTATTCTCGTCGTTGTTGCCATGCTTGCAGGAACTATGGCCGTCGCTCTCATCGAAATGCACCTCGTTATCTGCGGCGGGGCTATCTTAATCGGCTTCGGCGGCTTCGAGTACACTCGTGATATTGCTCTGAGTTACCTGCGTTATTCCGTTTCCATCGGCGTAAAACTTCTCATGATTATGATCGTCTATGCTCTCGCTAATGCTCTGCTTATCGACTGGGAGGCTAGTTTTAGTGCCGCTACCGACATGGCTACTCTCATTACTGCGGCGGGTCAGATTTTAGGCGGCACTATCTGTATCTTTATGGCCGCTAGAATGGTTCCCTCTATGGCTCAATCCGTCGTCAGTGGCGCGGCTCTGTCTTTCGGGCATGAAATGTTCACGTCTTCTGCTTCAACTCTTACTCACTGGGCTATTGGTGAAAAAAATCCGGGTGGCGGTCGCTCTGGCGGTTTGCTCGGTGCTGGCAAAACTATCGTCGAAACTTTACGAAACACTCAAACTGCCGCTTTCAGAGGTGTCGCTGATACTGTTGACGCGGCTAAGGAGGGCGGCTTCGGCGGTGCAGTTGAACATGTCGCTTCTCACATTCCTGTCGTCAATAATCTCGTTACTGCCGCTAAATCCGGCAATATGCTTCATTACGTCGCCGCTAGTACCGTCTTCGGTGCGGATTCTGACAGAGCTACTCGTTACCTCAACAACGATACTCCTGAAATGCGTCCTGCTCCTAAGATTGATGACTATCCCAATTCTGCGGAAAGTCTTTCTCAACGCCTGAATTTTTACAATGAAAGGAGTTAATTCGTCATGCCTGATAATAATTTACAAGACAATCCTTATTTAGCCGCTAGAAAAGAATACGGTGATCGTTACGGTTCAGCGGTTAAGGACGCGGCTCGTTGGAGGCAGATTTCCATTTTCATGGTCATGCTTTGTCTAGCTTTCGGCGCAACTATGATGTGGCTCGCTAGTCAGAATAAAGTCGTTCCCTACATCGTGCAGGTTGATAAACACGGTTATGCCGTCGCCATTAAATCTGCTCAGGAAGGGGCTATTGCTGATACTAGGGTTATCGTTGCCGCTCTTGGCGGTTTCTTCGTCAACTTCAAGACCGTCATCACTGATGTCGCTTCTCAACGTCGCATGGTCAATGATGTTTACTCTTACCTCGCTAAGAACAGTTCCGCTGAAACTACCGTGTCTCAATACTACAAGGAACATAATCCATTTATTGCTACTCAGGATAAACGAGAGTACACCGTTCAGGTCGAAATTCGTTCTATCGTTCGCTCCGGCGGCAATGATAAATCTTGGCAGGTGCTTTGGTCGGAAGAAAAAGTTGATCAGGGCGCAGTTATCGAACGTTCGGACTGGCGCGCTATCGTCTCTGTCGCTATTTCTCCTGTACGCGAACTTGAGGAAGTCCTCAAAAATCCGCTCGGCATTTTCATCACTGAGATTAACATGGCTCAGGACATTAACATCGCTAATCCACAATCTTAATTTTCGAGGTGTCTTATCATGTACAAAAAATTTGTCGCTCTTTCGTTCGTCGTTCTCGTGCTGGAAAGTCCGGCACTCTCAGCTACTCCCGGTTACAACAGGGATACGGGCGAGATTATTCTCCCGTCTGAAGTCTCGTTGTACGAAAACCCTGCTACTCAACCTCAAAATGATTTAGCTGACATTCAGGCCGCTGAAGCTCAGTACAAAGCATTACAGGAAGCCGCTGAAGAAACTGCAAGGATTCAGCTCTGGGAGAATATGGACAGAGAAATCAAGCTCCGTCGCTATGACAAACTCGTCTTTGAGATGAGAAAGAACTTCGATGAAGCAAGAGCCGCTACTAATCCCTTCATCGGCGAACAGGGCTATGTGATTTATCCCTACGGTGAGGTCATTCCTATAATCACATGCCGCCCAATGCGAATGACTGACGTGGCTCTCGAACCCGGCGAATCTATCATGGGCATTCACGCAGGAGACACTGTGCGCTGGATGTTCGCTCCGTCCCAGTCCATGAAAAACGGTCTCTCTGTTTCTCATATCGTCGTCAAACCGTCTCAGCCCGGCATTTCTACAAACCTGCTCGTTCACACTGACAAGAGAACGTATAATCTCGACTTCACCGCTACCGAAAACTCGCAGTACATTCGAGGGGTCGCTTTCTCCTACCAGATGAACGATTTAACTGCGATTTTCACAAAAAGCCAGCAGAACGCTTCTTCAAAAAAGCCTTTGGAGGACGAGTTACAACTTGGAACTGACAGTGTGAACTTCGATACTCTTTACACTCGCTATACCATTATAGACAAGAACAGGGTTGACTGGAAACCTGACGCGGTCTTTGATGACGGGCAGAAAACTTATATTCGTATGCCCCTGCGCTTCAGTGAAACTCCAGCCTTCTACATTTATCTCGACAAAAAAGAAACTCTTTCGAATTATCGCGTAAAAGGTCGTTATTACATCGTTGACCGCTTATTTGACAGGGCTTATCTCAAAATTGGCAACAAAAGAGTCGCTATCGTTCGTGATGAAAAGCTCACTGATACTAACATTCGAGAAAGCAGAAATCCTGCTCCTAAAAAATCCGAAAGGCGGGGCGCAAAATGAGTTCGGACAGTCCTGACCGCTTTGAACCTTCCGCACAGCAAAAAGCTAAACAGGGGAAATCCGCCTCAAAAAGAATCGCTATCTTCGTTTTCATTGGGGCTGGCATTATTTTCACTCTCGTCGCTATGTCCATTCTTAATTCGGGCGGCGGCGTTAATGGCAGTAATGCTCCTGTCAACTTATTTGAGGCTTCAAGGGGCGCACAGTCTATTTCTATTCCAAGACCTAAACCGCCTGAGCCGGAACCTGCTCCTACTCCGCCCCCTGCTCCTGCTCCACAACCGCAAAGAGTTCGTCCGGCTTATATTCCCGTGCCGAAAATTTCTGACATCAGAAAAAAGAATCAGGAACAAAGACTTTTAGCCGCTACTGCTCCTACTACTATCAAGATTAAGCCCGGATACAGATTCATGATTTTCGTTCAACACGACATCATTTTCCCTCGTATCTGGCGTAATTAACGAAAGGAGTTACAATCATGCGCTTATTCATTGCTGAAAAACCTGGTCTCGCAAGGTCTATCGCTGCTGTATTGTCAAAGCCGCAGGAGAACAACAAGCTCTACATCAAGGCTGGTGATGATATTGTCGCTTGGGCCGCTGGTCATTTGCTCGAACAGGCCATGCCGGAAAGTTACGACGAAAAATACAAACACTGGAATGTTGCCGACCTCCCGATTTTTCCCGATGTCTGGAAAATGCTCGTCAAAAAGGAAAGCAAGGATTTATTCGACAATCTCAAAAAATTGTTGAAGCAAGCTGATACCGTCGTCAATGCTGGAGACTGCGACAGAGAAGGTCAGTTACTCATTGATGAAATACTTGAATACTGTGGATATAAAGGGGAAGTTCTCCGTATTCTCATCAGCGACACTAACCCCGAAGCTGTCAAGAAGGCTCTCGATAATCTAAAACCCGATTCGGAT
>CALGGR010000163.1 GCA_937915755.1 uncultured Fretibacterium sp.
CCTTTTTTTATTAGAGTATCATGAATCATTAATCTTGTGAAGACACGTTCTAAGACTGAGGCCTTCTGGAAGGTTATCGGCAGTCCATGTGATGGGCTCACTTCCTGTCGCAGAGAGAGTTGCTGTATAAGGCTGACTAACTGTAGCATTCGGCAGGCTAGTTGTGATTTTAGGCTTTGTGCCCTTGACGGTGAGCTTGACGGACTTTGACTTCTCACCTGCGCCGTTTGATGCTGTAATCTTCAGGCGGAAACCGCTTCTGGCATAAGAAGTTGGAGTACCTGAGATTATCCCCGTGGATGTATTGAACGAGAGTCCATCAGGAAGATTCCCATCAATGCTCCATGTTATCGGCTGACTACCTTTCGTGAGCTTCAGGCCGGAAGAATATGGTACGCTGAGTTCGGCCTTCATGAGACTGCCTGAAATCTTGGGCGGGATGCCCTTGATTGAGAGTTGTAGTTCCTTTGTGGTACTCCCTTCACTATTCGAAACAGTGAACTTCACGTTGAACGTTCCAAACTCTGTGGCTTTGCCGGATATTTTCCCTTTCTCACTGAACTTCAACCCGCTGGGCAGTCCTGTGGCCGACCACGTGAATGGTTTTGTTCCTTTGGCCTTAAGCGTTACGTTGTACGACTTGCCGATCGTTCCGGCTTTTTAGTTAAAATATACGTTTTCCCACTTATTTAAAGGTTTGCTTGTATTTTTCTGAGGCAATGTTATCAAGCATATGCCTGAAAATACGCTGAACATTCTGCAAAAGATCGTATTTTCCGTTGGTTAAAGCCCATTCAAACATGAAGCCCTTTTCAATTATACACATATCAACGACCACACGTGATATATCTATAGCTGGAATGAGATAGCCTTTTTCATTTGCTTTCTTCAATTCGTTGTAAACCTTTGTCCCGATTGGAAGATTTGTTTCACCTTCAAGATCGACATCACTAATATCAAGGCATTTATTGTTAGGAGTATAGAAATTTCTGATGAACTGAACACCTTGCTCCATGCAGAATTTTGTATATGTGTTGCAAATTATGATTATATTCTCTATGAAATCTTCTCCGAGTTCGTTTTCATATTTCTGCCAGTATTTTTCATACTTGGCCGCGAAACAATAGGCCAATAATTCACCTTTATCCTTAAAGTGGTGGTAAAAACTTCCCACAGAGACATTTGCGGTTTCGCACACATTGTCGACTGTTACCCGTTCATAGCCGTACTTTGTGAGAAGTTCAACAGCCGCTTCTAATATATGCTGTTTGACCTGATGGCTTCGTACTTGTCTTGAGATTTTTATTGCGTTTTCCATTGTCGACTTCTTCCTAAATTTTTTTCAAATAATAACATTAAAAGTTCCAAAGACCAAGTGTATTCTCGATGCTTATTGACAAGTTGATTTATAAATGATATAAAATATTCTAAAACTTGTTCTAGTATTCGTTCTAATTTTCATAGAGAAAGGAGAGAAATTATCTTGATAGGGATTGGGATAATTGGTTGCGGGAAGATCGCTCAAGTAAGGCATATCCCAGAATATGCGGACAACAAGAACGCAGAACTTCGCGGATATTACGACCCTCATTTTGACAGGGCGCAGGATCTTGCGGAGAAATACGGCGGTAAGGCTTACGAGACGATTGATGAGCTTTTAGCAGATACTTCCATTGATGCGGTTAGTGTATGCCTTGCGAATGCTGCACATGCTGAAGTTACGGTTAAGGCTCTGAACGCTGGGAAGCACGTTCTGTGTGAGAAGCCCATGGCCGTTACGCTTGCAGAATGTGAAGCAATGGTTGAAGCCTCCGATAAAACTGGAAAGTACTTAATGATTGACCAGAACCAGAGGCTTGCAAAGGCTCACGCAAAAGCAAAGTTGTTAATAGCGCAAGGTGTCATCGGGAAAATTCTCACCTTCCGGACTACATTCGGACATGGCGGCCCTGAAACTTGGAGCATCGACGGGACATTGAACACGTGGTTCTTCGACAAAAAGCGTGCTTCAATGGGAGCAATGGCAGATCTGGGAGTCCATAAGACTGATTTGATTCAGTACCTCGTAGGCTCAAAAGTTGTGGAAACTACAGCAGTCCTCACAACTCTGGACAAGAAGTATTCCAACGGGGAGTTAATCGGGGTCGATGACAACGCCATATGTATCTACAAAATGGAGAACGGGATCATCGGCACAATGACCGCGAGCTGGACTTACTACGGTGAAGAGGACAATTCCACGATTCTTTACGGGACGAAGGGCATCATGAAAATCTATTCCAACCCGGCGTTCTCCATCGAAGTAGTAAGCAGGGACGGCGAGAAGATTTATTACGACCTTGAGAAGATTCAGACGAACGACAATCAGACAAAATCAGGAGTAATCGACGAATTTGTTGACTGCCTCATGAACAACAGAGAGCCTGACATAAGCGGAAGAGATGTCCTGAATGCTATGAGGGCAGTTTTCGGTAGTCTTGAATCATCGGAAACTGGAAAAACTGTAAGGGTTAACCAATAACCAGAAAGGAGCTGTAATCGTGAAACTGGGACTTGTGAGCGCAATCGCTGACTCAATGAACTTTGAGGAAATGATTGACCTTGTTGCTGAAGCCGGCCTTGAGTGCGTCGAAGTTGCCTGCTGGCCTGTGGGGAAGGCTGAAAGACGTTACGCAGGGGTGAGCCACATTGATGCATCAAGAGTGCTTGAAGATGATTCGTACTGCAAACACATTCTTGATTATGCGGCCTCAAAGAAAGTCGAAATCTCATCGCTTGGGTATTACCCCAACACTATGGACGGCAATCTTGAGAAGAGAACTGCCGCTGTTGAACACATCAAGAAGTTGATCCGCGCTTCTGCAAAACTCGGCGTGAACATGGTAACAACATTTATAGGGCGCGACCAGACGAAGAATGTCGAGGAAAATCTCGAACTCGTGAAGGAAATCTGGCCTCCGATTGTGAAACTCGCTGAAGAAAACAACGTGAGGATTGCAATCGAAAACTGCCCAATGCTTTTTGGAGCAGACCAGTGGCCGGGCGGTCAAAACCTTATGACCACTCCCGTAATCTGGCGAAAGGTATTCGCAATCCTCAACAGCCCCAACATCGGCATCAATTATGACCCGTCGCATTTTGTCTGGCAGAAAATCGACTACATCAGGCCGATATATGAGTTCAAGGACAAAATCTTCCACGTCCACTACAAGGACATAAAGCTCTACGAAGACAAGCTGAAGGAATGCGGAACTATGGCGTATCCTCTTGATTACATGAGTCCTAAACTTCCCGGACTCGGTGATGTTGACTGGGGGAAATATGTCTCAGCTCTCACGGACGTTCGTTACAACGGATACACCTGCATTGAAATTGAGGATAAAGCGTTTGAGGGTTCAGTTGAGGACGTAAAGAAGTCAGTGATACTCAGCGCAAAGTATCTCAGAAATTTTGTTATATAGGAGGCAATATTCGTCATGAAGAAGTTTTTATTAGCGCTCGTTCTCGTTATGGCTATGTTCGTCAGTGCTGAGGCGGCAGGGAAACACATCGTCGTCCTTACAAACACGGAGGATCATGGCTGGACAGGTTCAGTTGCAACTTTCGCAAAACAGAAAGTTGAAGAGGTCAACAAGGAAGGCAAGTACACCGCCGAACTCATCACAGCTTCCAGTGCTTTCGACCAGATCACCAAAGTTGAAGACTTGCTCGCCGGAAACACCAGCAATCTCGCAATAGTCATTCAGCCCCTTGATGATACTGTGCAGTCTGTCATTCAGCAGATTGTTGATGCAGGAGTGCCTTACGTTGCTTTCGACCGCATCATCGACTCTGTAGCGCATACTGCCGTGTCGAATGTTAAGGGCGACAACGAGGGCATAGGTGTTGCAGCAGCGGCATATTTCGTCTCACTCGGAATGAAGCCCGGCGACGCAGTTTATGTTTATGAGGGTGATACTTCGTCCGTAACGACTCTCAGGGACAACGGATTCACGAAGTACCTGACAGGCGATGCAGAGTTCGAGGGCAAGAAGATTCCCGACAACCTCAAGTGGAGCAATGACGAACTGAAGAACATAACCTATTCCGGCGCGATGAACTGGAGCAGGTCAGACACAAAGACTTCATTCGAGTCATTGATGGGCGACGCTTCAAACGCAAAGATCAAGTGGTTCTACGCTGAAGACGACGAGCTTGCTATGGGAATGCTTGAGGCTCTGAACGGCGGCGGCATCGACGACACAACTAAGGGCGTATTTCTCGGAAACGCTCCGGCAATCACGGGCTGCGGCGGACTTGATGAGTATTACGCAGTCCTCAGAGGCGAGACCTATCAGAACATCGCCAAACAGTGCGCCGGATTATGCTCAGTAACGTACAGCCCAGCGATGATTCAGACAGCCATTCAGGACATGGTGGACTATCTGAACGGTGACAATGTTACGCAGGATCACGTCATAGCCTGCGAGAACGTTACAGCAGAGAACGTGAGAAGTTATCCGTCTTTCTAGAAAATTGGGTTAATGCGCTGGGTGAAGTTGAAGCCCAGCGTTTTTATTAGCAAAGGGGGAATAATATGAGTCTTCTGGAAATGAGAAATATTGAGAAGTCCTTTAACGGAGTTCCTGTTCTAAAGGGAGTTCAGCTTACTGTGGAAAAGGGCGAAGTTCATGCGTTGCTCGGCGAAAACGGTGCAGGAAAATCCACGTTGATGAACGTCATGACAGGCGTGCACAGCAAAGACGGAGGGACTGTTACGTTTAACGGCCAGCTCATGGAGAATATCACAATCCATAAGTCTGAGGAAGCGGGTATAGCATTCGTTCATCAGGAATTAAACCTGTTCAACGATATGACAGTCTGGGAAAATATATATCTCAACAAGGAAATCACTTCACGTTTCGGGAGAGTCAACAAAAGGGCAATGGCTGAAAGATGCCGCGAGCTTTTCCGTCAGCTTGACGTTGATATTGATCCGCTTGAGAAAGTTGAGAACCTGAAGACAAGTGAAAAGCAGTTACTCGAAATCTCAAAGGCATTGTTCTTCAAGGCAAAGCTCTTAATCCTTGACGAGCCTACGACCTCACTGAACAATGAAGAAATTGCACACCTGTTCCAAATCATCAACAACCTCAAGAAAGACGGGACTGCTTTCATCTTCATTTCGCACAAAATGCCCGAAATCTTTGAACTCTGCGACAGCTATACAGTCTTCCGAAACGGCGAATTTATCGGGACTGGAAAGATAGCAGACGTTACACCCGAAAGCATTACCGAGATGATGGTGGGCGCGAAAATTTCTTCACAGGACGTTTACGAGGCTCGTGAAACTGGCGATGTAGTCCTAAAGCTGACTGATTTTACAGGGCCGGGCTTCGAGAATATCAATCTGGAGGTCAAGAAGGGGCAAATCGTCGGCCTTACAGGGCTTCAGGGTTCGGGAAGCAGCGAACTTATGCAATGTATCTTCGGGGTAACTGATGCTTCGGAAGGAACGGCAGAGGCAAACGGCAAAACTATTCCGCACGGCTCTATTCATTCAGCGATGGAAGCAGGGATTGGAATGCTTGCTGCAAACAGGAAAGAGAACTCCGTGATACCCGACATGTCATTACTTGAGAACATGTACATCTCCGAACACACACTCTCTGCGAAAGATTTTCACATCCACAAGAAAGCTGAAGAGGGAAAATTTGCATCCTACAAGTCCATGCTGAACATAAAGGCTCAGGACAGCTCAGATTCAATTCTCTCATTGAGCGGCGGCAACCAGCAGAAAGTGTTTATTGCACGATGGCTGAATACGAACGCGGATATTTTGCTTTTCGACAACCCTACGCAGGGAATCGATGTAGGTGCAAAGGCAGAAATCTACAAACTCATTCTTGAGCTTGCAAAGTCGGGGAAGACAATTCTTGTGAATACCCTTGAGATTCCCGAGATACAGAAGATTGCGGACTACTGCATCATTTTCTACGAGGGAAGAATTATCAAGACGCTCGAACATAAAGATATTGATGAACATACCGTGATGCTGTATTCAACGAACGCAGCTAACGCATGAGGAGGAAGAAAACCAATGGCTAAGAAAAATTCATTCACTAGGACTCTCGGAGACTACAGCTATGTGCTTGTGTTCCTAGCAATTTTCGCGGTTTATGCGATCGTCTCCAACGGCCTCACTCTGAACGGAGTCATGAACATATTTCGTCATTCCGCAGTAATCGGAATTATGGGTGTCGGAATGGGGTTAGTCTGCCTTGTCGGGGAGATTGACCTGTCTGTAGGCTCAATGCTGGCACTGGTCAGCAGCTTTTCAGTGTGCGTCTATAACCTCACTGGAAGCGTCATATTAACGCTGATATTTGCGATTGCTTTCGGGGCTTTGTGCGGACTCATTAACGGCTTCCTCGTCGGTTATATCAAAATGCCGGCATTCATAGTAACGCTTGCAACAATGCTGATATACCGCTCGTTCGCGCAGTATTTCTGCCAGATATTCCCCAAAGCACTATTAGGCGGCGGAAGCTCTGTGTACCGTATGAACTCAAAGCTCGCATCTTTCCAGAGCCTATACAGCTTCGGAAACGGAAAAATCGGCTCTTTCCCAATCGTAGGAATCGTAATGATCTTAATCGTGATATTGTTTACGTACATAACCACGAGCACGAAGTTTGGAAAGAAAATCTATGCAATAGGCAGCAACAGGAAGGGTGCAGGTATGGCAGGCATCAACACAGAACTTAATACTGTCATGGTGTTCGTAATATGCGGAATACTTGTGGGTACTGCGGCTTTCGTATGGATAGGTATGACTGCATCATCTGATCCTGCAACAACAGGAAAAAGCTATGAGATGTACGCAATAGCTTCGGCAGTTCTTGGAGGCATCAGCATGAGCGGAGGAAAAGGCAAGAATCTAGGCGTTCTCTTCGGGGCAATGTCATACACAGTCATTGACAAAATAATCGTTGCCCTAAAGATGGATTCCTTAATCAACGACTCGATAAAGGGAATCATTCTGCTTCTGGTCATCGCTATTCAGATACTCGGCCCGCAAATCAAGAACAAACTCAGCAAAAACTAAAGCTACAACAAAAGAAAGACTGAAGCCCCACCGAGTGAAATTGGTGGGGGAATTTGATGTAGAGATTTATCTATGTTATTATAAACAAAATATGGAAGTGAAGAAACGTTCGTATTCTATTTGTATGTCACGGAAACATCTGCCGCTCTCCGATGGCGGAGTTCATAATGAAGCACCTTGTCAGCCAAGCCGGACTCTCTGAACAGCTCACGATCTCCTCAGCGGCCACAACAACGGAGGAACTTGGTAATGACATTTATCCAAACGCAAAGGCTGAGCTGAAGCGGCGCGGTATTCCATTTGAGAAACGGCGAGCGCATCAAATCCGGAGCGATGAGTATGCAGGCTGGGACTTGATAATTGCAATAGATCGTGAGAACCTGGCGGACATTCGATATTCTGTGGAAAATGACCCAGAGCATAAAGTGTGGCTTCTGCTGTCATTCGCAGGAGAAGGAAAGTCAGTATCGGATCCGTGGTACACAAGAAACTTCGCCAGAGCATATGATAATATTTTCCGCGGGTGTGAAGGATTGCTTGGGAGTCTAGTTAAAGGAGTCTGCTGAATGAAAAATGAAAAAACTAATGTAATGAGACTGCTTGATGGGAAGAAAATCTCATACTCCAGTCATACATATAAAGCTGATCCGACAATGACGGGTGAGGATATAGCGATACTTCTGGATGAACCGCCCTCGCGTGTATTCAAAACTCTTGTTACGCAAGGGAAGGGAACTTCTTATTATGTCTTTGTTGTTCCAGTCAACGCTGAACTTGATCTCAAGAAAGCAGCGAAAGCAGCAGGGGAGAAATCTGTGGCAATGATAAAGCAGAAGGATCTTCTCCCGTTAACCGGCTATGTGCACGGCGGCTGCTCACCGATAGGAATGAAGAAGCAATTTCCGACATTTATCCATGAGACGGCCCTTCAGTATGAAACAATATTTGTCAGCGCTGGGAAGGTAGGGTGCCAGATAGAAATAAAACCGGCGGATTTGATGAACATAGTCAAGTGCGAAGCTGTGGATATAGCGGCTTTAATGGAGTGAAATCCGGCAAATGCGGTGAAGGGTGGCTGAATAATGTGAAGTCCAGCTACGAAGTAAATCCTCGAATAGTGATCGAAGGAAGCTCCCTTGAAACGAATTAGGTTATTTACTGCATCTGAATCTATCTGCTGAATTTTGCTGAAGTTCAGAAATTTTTTGCCTCTAAATCCAAAATATCATCGTAAATTCTTCCTTCTGTGTTGCACTTGCCGAAGTACTCCAAAAAGTCGCCGCGTAAAACCCTGGGAAGCCACAGAGGATAGTCCATGCTCATCTGCTGGTATTTGAGCTTCTTCAACGGTAACCAGATCGGATTCTTCTCAGCATTTTCTTTCAACATTCCAGAGAACTCCCTGGCTACAAAAACATGAAAGCGAATGTTTTTATCCGGCATATCAAAGTTTAGCCTTGCCATATACTGCGGCTCAGCACATTCTAATCCGCTTTGTTCAAGAATCGCCCGTGAAGCTGCATTGATCAGTTTTTCTCCGATTCTTATCTCTCCAATTATTCCAGAAAGTTTTCCGGGAACTTTCGCCATCTTCACACGGTCGATCAGAAGCACGTTTGAGTTTTTGTCGAACGCAAAGGCTATAACGTACTCTCTATCGGGCATCCAAGTGATCCAGCTTTTCTTTTTTTCTTCGTTTTCCCGCCGTATTGTTTCCTCCCATGAGAGCTTTATGGCTTCCGGGTGAAGTTTTTCGTAACAGACGTGACAGAGATGATCGTCGTTGAAAAGAAACTCTGTGATAGAGAGTCTCTTTCCGCAATCAGTGCAGTGCCCCTTGTAAGGGAAAACCACACGATGAAAAATGATACCAAGTGCCAGAAGGCCGGCAGGAACGATGAAAGCCATTTTATTTGAAAGCTGTCCGACAGATATAAGGTAATAGACCGTCCAGATAACTGCCGAAGCGAGTGTCATAATCAACACTGCCAACATCTTCTTGCGGCTCTTTTTGCCGTTTCGTATCAGGCTGAAGAGCAGCAGACCTTCAAAAAATAGAAATATGATGTAGCCGTCAACAACTCCCTGAATAAAGCTTTGCATCGTCCGCCAACCTTAAACTTATGCAATATTACTCAATGACCATTACAGACACGCCGTCCGGAATTGCAGTAACAGTTGCGTCCTTGTTGCCAAGTATCTCTTCTGCTTTAGCCATAGCTTCTTCCAGAGAATGTACCGGAATCATGTGAAGTCCCTTAACCATTTCATCTGGAGCCTCAGACATGTAAATGACTGTTGCTTTTTGCAGGACACGAATGAATATCTGTGTCTGCCACTGATCTGGGACGGTTTCATTTCTTCCTCTGGACAGGAACAACGCCAAAGTTTTCTCGATATCCGGTTCATCTGCCATCTGATGATAGAAATGCTCACCACCATGGCCGTCATTGCTTTTTGCCAGCATGATGATTACTCCGCCGGGCTTTACAGTTGCTTCAGCCGCAGTCATGCCTTTGACAGCCTGATAAATATTCTGGTCAAGCGGGTAACCGCCGTTGGTTGTGATGACGATGTCTGCCGGTTTTGCGTCTACCTTGCACAGAGAAGAAAGGAAATTGCAGCCAACCTCGTGGGCAGCTTCCATATCGCCAGCAACTGCGAAAATTGCTTCTTTTTCCGCATTGATGACCACGTTGCAGATGAATGCCAGCTTGGCGGTTCTTGCTGCGAAAACCATGTCTTTATGGATTGGGTTGCCGGCAAGTAGACCGGTCCTTGCATGGGGATCAGCGATGAACTCGGAGCAATGATTTGCCATCACTGTCGTTCTGGACGCAATGCCTGGAAGAATGGATTTTCTCGCACCGGAGAAGCCTGCAAAGAAATGAGGTTCGATGAAGCCTTCTGCGCAAACCAAATCTGCATCGACCACGAGCTTGTTGATGATCAGGTCGCCGCCGCTAGGCAACGTCCCTATGTGAATCAAGGGGGAATTGTCGCAGTCATGAACCACAATCTTTTCACTTGCGACGATCTCTTCGCCGAACTTGTTGATCAGCTCTTCCTTGGTAGTTCCTCTGTGACAGCCGGTGCTGATCAGAATGGTGATATCCGCTTCCGGGTTGCCCTCTCGTATCTCACGAAGCATTGGCGGAACAATTACCTTAATAGGCCCCTCAGGAACAGGAAAATCAACGCTGTTGAGGTGCATAAATTTTCTTGAACGTCCTGATTCGGGCATAATTGAAGTTGACGGTGTAAAAATTGATGCGTCTCACACAAAAAATTCTGAGATTTACAGGCTCAGGCGGAAAACTTCTATGGTCTTTCAGAATTACAACCTTTTCAGGAACATGACAGCTCTGAAAAATGTCATGAAACCCATGATAACGGTTCAGAAGCTAGGTGAACTACCGTCACTTATAGAAGAGGCAGCTTCCTAATTCAACGAGGTCAGCGCTCCGATTCTAGGTCGGAGTCGTCTTGCCGAAGGAACGCAGTACGTCCTCTC
>CALGGR010000164.1 GCA_937915755.1 uncultured Fretibacterium sp.
GAAGCTCCTGCCGCTGACCATGCCATTAAGACGATTGCCAGCATGAACGCAATGAAACGTTTCATGATATTTGCTCCTTTCGAGATTTGATGTAGTTACGCAGATGCAGATATTGTACAACAAAACGCATAAAAAAAGCCTCCCGGTTATTGGCCGGAGGCTTTCATTTCTCGCCGTTAGTCCCTAATCTTCACCGCAATAACAGGCTCATAGATGACTCCGGGTTCGAGCCATGCACTGACCGTTACGCTGTAGGACGCTGGGACAACCTCGACTGTGTTCCCTTCATCGTCGAGGAATATCGCGTTGTCTGCGTCATTCTCGTCGTCCTCGCCGTCCGGGAACGAGTGCCATACAAGCCGTCCGCCTTCTGGCACTGACCTGTCGAGCGACACCGTGAACTCATACATGCCTTCCTCCTCAACCTCAATGGCCGGGAGAACAGCCGCAATGACTTCATCGGAGTTTGCGATTCGAGCGAGCATTTCCGTAGTGAGTTCAGCGCGATCATAGTACGCCACTCCGTTCTCAAACGCAGGAATTTCGTCTTTGCCGGGTGTAGGCGATGCCTCTGAGACCGGTGCCTGAGCCTCGACTATCTCCATGTTGATGTTCAGAGATTTCTTGTACGACGGCTTGCTCGCATTCTTGGCTGTTACCGAGAATTTGAACCTTCCGAGTTTTTCCGGCGTTCCATAGAGAAGTCCCTTGTCCTCATCGAACGTCAGTCCATTGGGAAGCGTCCCTGAGCATGACCACTCAACCTCGCTCGGTTTCTTCGACAGCTGGAACTGAAGCTCACGATAGACATTGAGCGTCCACGTTGAGAGCTCCCCTGCACTCGTCGCAAAGACTGGCTTCACTGCTTTGATGGTCATCTTGAGACCCTTGCTCAGTGAGGTATCGTCATCGCCTGAACCGTTCGTGATGGTTACCCTGATCTTGCTGTTGAACGAAGCCCTAGGTGTTCCTGTGATTGTGCAGGTCTCACCCGTCTCGCTGGGCGTGAAGTCCAAACCTTCAGGAAGGTCCTCGAAATCCCACGCTATCGGCGTAGTCCCCTTCGCTTTCAACGTCGATGTGTACGATTCGCCTTCAGTGCCCTTCTTGAATGACCCGCTGATTTTCGGCGCAATCCCGTTGATCACAAGCTCGTAGTCCTGCGTAAGCTCGATTGCCCCGTTGCTTGCCACGACAGTCAGATCAAACTCCCCGCATTCCTGAGGCTTTCCGGAAATCTTGCCCTTGTTGAACGTCAATCCATCAGGAAGGTCGCCGATTATCGTCCAAGTTGTAGCCTTGAAGTTCGACAGCTTGATGGTCTGGCTGTACTTCTTCTGCCACTTTCCGATCTTAAGAGCGTCAGTCTTGAAGCTGGGTGTACCGCTCTTGACCTTTAGGCTGAATGATTTTGACTTTGAGCCGAAATCGTTTGCCGCAGTAACTGTGAACTTGAAGGTCGTTACCTTCGAGGTTGTAACTCTGCCGGAAATCACGCCCGCGTACTGGTCGAGAGAAAGTCCTGCCGGAAGCTCTCCGTCCGTCAGCGTCCATGACAGCTCATCTCCGCCCTCAGCCGCAAGTTTGACTTCGTATTCCTCGTCCACGTAGGCATCAGGGAGCTTGCTGCTCGTCGTAATGCTCGGAGCGATGCTGGCATAGACCGTAATCGTGAAGCTTCTCGAATCTTTCCCTGCAATGTTGGAAGCCGTAAGCTCAAACGGGTAAACTCCCGCTTTCTCCAACGTTCCTGAAATCGTTCGGTTCGCCTGATTCAGCCTTAGGCCTGTAGGAAGTTCGCCATCAGACACTGAAAGCTCTACAGGGTTTGTCCCTGTAACTTCGATGACCGCGCTGTACTCCCTGCTCTCGAAGCCCGACTGATTGCCCCTGATCTTAATGCTGGGAACAATTCCGTCAACGAAGAGCGTGAAGTCCTTGCTGTCAACACCGGCTGAGTTCGTGGCCGTGATCTTGATGTCGAACGAGCCGGAGACCGCCGGTTTTCCTCTGATTGCGCCGTCCGCGTTAAGCTCAAGGCCTCTCGGGAGATTTCCGATGCAGTTCCAGACGATGGGCGATGTACCCTCAGCTTCGAGTGAGACGTCATACGATGTGTTCAGCATGGCCGATGGAAGTGAAGCTGTAGTTATCGTGGGAACAGAGGCTCTGACGTTGAGGGTGAGAGTCTTGTTTGACTGTCCGGCTACGTTTGAGGCTGTCAAAAGAAGGTTGAATCTTCCGGCCTCATTGGGTGTTCCGAAAATTCTCCCTGAAGAAATGTCGAGCGAAAGGCCTTTCGGAAGGATGCCTGCGATTTCCCACGAGATCGGGGCAGTACCGTCAGCCGAAAGCACAGCACTGTATTCCGTTCCAACAGAGGCTTCCGGGAGTTCAGCTGTCTTAATGCTTGGAGCTGTGCCGTTGATTATGAGGACGAAGACTTTCGTTACTGTTTTTACCGAATTTCTTGCAGCAATTGTAACGGTGAAGCGTCCGACCTCAGACGGAGTTCCTGAGAGCAACCCTTCTTCCGAGAGAGCCAGACCGCCGGGAACATCACCTGAGACTGACCAAATTATCGGAGCAGTTCCGTCGGCTGAAAGTGTTGCAGTATACGGTACATAGACTGTCGCCGCAGGAAGGCTCGTCGTAGTGATCGAAGGTGCGGTTATTGGGATTGCCTTTATTGCGAGCGTGAAAGTCTTTCTGTCAGTGCCGGAATTGTTCTTAGCTATCACTGAGAACGAGTAGCGTCCCTGAGCTGTCGGAGTTCCAGAGAGAGTTCCGTCTTCCGCGAGAGAGAGGCCGTCCGGCAATGTCCCCGAATAGATCCACTTTATTGTGCCGCTTCCAGTTGCCTCGAATTCGAAGCTGTAAGGTGTGCGAACATCTCCTGAGGTTATTTCCGTAGTCGTGATAACCGGAGCATCGCCGTCAACCGTCAGAGTGAATGACCTTTTTCCCTCGCCGTAATCGTTCAAGGCTCTGACAGTGAAGGTGAACGTTCCCTCTTCAGTCGGAGTGCCTGACAGTACGCCGTCATTGAACGACAGGCCCGCAGGAAGTGTGCCTGAGAAATCCCAAGTGTTGACGGTGCCTTCAGCGTTGAAAGCCACGGAGTATTCGCGCCCTATATGGCCGTTCGGAATTGACGTAGTTACGATCGACGGTGCAGTCTCATCAATCGTGAGGACATACGAGTATTCGTATGAGCCTGCGGAGTTGCTGACCATTGCTTTGACGACGAAAGTCCCTGCCTCGTTGCAAGTTCCTGTGATTGAGCAGTAGCTTGACGTTGAACGCCATGAAAGTCCGTCAGGAAGCCCTTCGACAGTCCAGGTGAGAGGCGTTGTACCCGTCGCTTCAATGGAGGCGTAATACGAAGAGCCGATTGTACCGCCCGGAATGCTGGTAGTCGTGATCACCGGTGCAATCACGGTTACAGCGGGAGCGTTGACGGTGAGGTAGTACACCCTAGTGTCATTGAGGGAGGCATCGTTTGAGTTTCTGGCCTTTACATTGAATTTGAAGTTCTCTCCGGTTTCTTCTGGAACGCCTGAGATTTCGCCTGTGTCCTCGTTTATAGTGAGGCCTTCGGGCATGTTTCCTGTGTACGACCAGATTACCGGGACTTTGCAGAGAGCCTCAAGCTGTACCGAGTAGCTTTCGCCGACAGTTGCGTCAGGAATGTCGCTTATACTCGTGATTATTGACGGTGTGTCTGAAGGGTAGACGTTGACGGTCATGTACTCGGTTTCGCCGTTTTCGTTCTCGAAGCCTGTGTCGAAATCGTAGGTAACGCGTTCAGGCAGTGTGAAGAAAGCCGCGATGCCCTCTTCCTCGTCAAAATCAGCGGCAAAACCAGCCTCAGAGCGAACGGTGTCAGGGTTGACGCTTTCAACGTCATCGAGAATTTCTTCCATATTCACCGTGTAAAACCCTTTGCTATTCTTTGCGACGCTGAAAGGCTCAATGTTCTGGTCTGAGAGGTTGAGAATTTCCAGCGAGGCATTGTTGCTGAGGTCTAACTCCCTGAGCTTGTTGTTCCCGCAATAGAGGGCCTTTAGCGAGGTGTTCGCGGAAAGGTCGAGTTCAGTGAGCTGATTGCTCTGGCAATAGAGCGTTTCGAGAGCAGTGTTGTCAGAGAGGGACAACTCTGTGAACAGGTTGTTGTCGAGGTCGAGGTATGTCAGCTTTGAGTTTTCCGACCAGTAATTGTCCGAGAGCTTGTTGCCCCAGGCGACGAGGCTTTCCAGCTCTGTGAAGTTCTCAATGCCTTCAAGAGACTCAATCCCCAGACTGTTGACGTTGATGTAGGTAATCGAGGCTATTTCGCTTGCGTCGAGCCATCCGTCCATGTCAGAATCGAGATTTTCGCTGACGTATTTCCTGAAATTTTCATCGGGGAAATGGTCTTCGTCAATCTGGATTCCGCCTTCAGGTTTAGGAACACTCAGCATTAGGGAACTGTTGTCAGTCCCGTCCTTATTCTCTGCGTAGACGGTGAATGACCAGTCCCCATATTCCTGAGGCGTCCCGAAAATCCTGCCGTCCTCTGTCCAGTAGAAGCCCACCGGGAGATCGCCTTCTATCCGCCATGTTACGGCAGAGGTGCTTTCGACTTCGAGCTGATACTCATAATACTTGTTGAGCTTGGCTTCCGGGAGCGAGTATGTGATGATGACAGGGGGGTATGTCTCAGCCGGGTCTATGGTGATGACGAACGATTTTTCCGCGCTGTACTTCCCGTAAACGGCTTTGACAGTGAAGGAGAAAGTGCCTTCCTTCGTTGGGGTGCCTGAGATGTTTCCGTTTGAGGCTATAGTGAGGCCGTCAGGGATATTGCCGGTTGCTGACCATTCCCACGTACCGCTTGACGAAATATCATAGCCGGTTGCGTAGAACCAGTCGCTGTAAGACTCGCCGACAGTACCGTTCATGAGCGGGGACTCAGTGTCAATCTCAACTCTTGGGTCAACAACGTCCATCATGAACTCTACTGAATCCTTGTCAGCCGAGTTTTCAGCATAGACGATGAACGAGAAGCTCCCAGCCGCTGAGAGAGTGCCATAAAGCACGCCATTCGAGCTTAGGGACAAACCGGTCGGCAAATTCCCGTCAGTTGACCACGTTATGGGGCTTGTACCGTCTGCCTCAAGCTGGATGCTCACCAAGTCACCAACAGCATACTCACCCAAGTACGGCGAGATCATGATTCTTGGAGCGACAGTGTGGTTGGTTACGGTGATGGTGTAAGCGCGGCTGTCATTTGTGGTTGAGTTCGAGGCTTTGAGCGTGAAGGCATAAGTACCCTCAGTTGTGGGAATTCCTGAGATGCTTCCGGCAGTGTTGAGAGTGAGGCCAGGAGGCAGAGAACCGCTTGATATGGCCCAAGAAATGGGAGCAGTTCCGCTTGCTTCGAGAGATGTCTCATAAGGAATGCCAATGAAGCCGTCAGAAAGGAATGACGTTATGATGGAGACGGATTCAACGTCAGGCTCATCTGGGTCATCAGGCTCTGAGGGGTTTTTCTCGGTGTTCCCGAAGACGCGACCGCTTGTGCCTTCTCTGTGGCCGTAAATCCTGTTCTCCTTGTTGCCGGCTTCGAGGGTAACGCGAGAGTAGTTGTTGCTGATCTCGTTTCCAGCTCTGAAATCCGTGAAGTATCCGATGATGCCGCTGGCGTATGAATGTTCACCAGGAGCTGAGGATTTGATTTTGGATAACGAATTTTCCGAGCCGACTTTGCAGTCAGTGATTACGACCTCGTCCCAGTTGTTTGCTCCGACGATGCCGCCGACGAACATGTCATAGTAGTCGGATTGTGTGCCGGTAATGGAGCCGTCGAACTTGCAATTCTCGATCGTTCCGCTGAGAAGGAACGCGACGATTCCGCCGACGTAAGAGTCGTAGCCGCCGGAGCTTGAATAGCTTGCAGTGCTGTTGGAGACGACTATGCGGCCTTTGACGTTGAGGTTCTTGATGGTCCCTCCGTTGACGACGCCGAACAATCCTGTGAATGTCTGGTTTGTTCTTGCAATGTTGACTGTGATAGTGTGTCCGCCTCCGTCGAAAACGCCGTTGAATGGAGTTTTGTCGGGGTTCCAACTATCCTCGTCAGGGCCTATGGGTATCCAGTCTCTGTAACCGGATATGTCGATGTCATTGGTCAGACGGTAATACTTCGCGGTTTTGATTTTGCCGGAGTAAATATCGTCTCTGACTTTAACGAGGGTGTCAGCGTTGTTGATCTCCCAAGCACTGTCCTCGTCGTAGCCTTCGGTCTCGTAACCAGCCTGACCGTAGACAACTGCGAACGCACTCGAAGCGGCAAGAATTGTGATTAGCAAAGCCGCCGCCAATTTCTTTAGAGTACGCATACTTTTGACCTGCTACGTAAAAAGTGTAATATTGTGCTGAGTACACTCTTTCGAGTTTTCCTCGTTCTTTCCTCATTACTGAGACATTTCCTGCCCTCTTTCGGCGAGCCTACTTGAGCTGGTACGGCAGTCCAGAGGCTTTAACTTCCCCCCTAGCCGGAGGTAGCCGGATTTCTCCGGATTGTTGCCTGTCCAGCACACTGACATTACGTAGCAGACTATACCTCCTTCAATATTTTGCCAAGCGTGCTGTTAATAACATCTTACACCAAATTTTAGCTATCCAGCGTTGCCTCCTTTGCAGAAATTTCGCGGTGTGTATATGAGAATGGAGATATTCTACTACACTTTCTCTTTCATTTCACGCAAGGCACTCCAAGTGAACGGCACGGCAAGAAGGAACGTCAAACCATCAGCGACAGGCTGTGCTGAAATTATTCCAGCAAGCCCGAAGAATTTCCGCCCGAAATATAATGCGAGTGCGAGCATAAATCCCTGCCTCGAAGCTGCCAATGTTGTCGCACGGATCGTCCTCCTCGTGTTCTGAAGGTACATGTTAGACATAGTAACGAAGCTTACACTCCAATACACCAGGCACTCAAAGCGAAGAGCCATAGCCCCCAATACAATAAGCTCTTTGTCATCAGGCCTGAAGATAGCGATGATACTCTCGGCGAAGGCATATCCCGTAATGCTTAGAACGGTACAATAAATGGCAGTAACTCCGACGCTGAACCAGAAAGCCCTCCTTACCCTTCCGAATTTCCCTGCGCCGTAATTGAATCCGCAGACAGGCTGAAATCCCTGCCCGAATCCAAGCACCATGGCCGTAGCGAACATAGTAACCCTGAAGACGATCGACAATGCCGCAATCGCCACGTCCCCATAAAACCCTGCAAGCTGATTCGTGTATGCCATCGAGACGCTTGCAAGCCCCTGCCTTCCCAACGAAGGAAGTCCACCCGCAGCAATCTCCTTGTAATGCTCAAACGTTGGCCGAAAGTTCCGTATTCTTAAAGGTATGCCATCCCTATGACCCGTGAGGATGAGAAGCAATACGAAGCTGACGAACTGTGAGATCATTGTAGCAAGAGACGCTCCTGAGACACCCATTCCGAAGACGAAGATGAAAATTGGGTCGAGTATGATATTCAGCAAGGCCCCTGCGGTGATTCCCAGCATAGAGATGAAAGCGTTGCCCTGAAATCTCATCTGGTTGTTCATGACGAACGACGACATTATGAACGGAGTGCCTATGAGGATGAACCTGAAGTAAGCGCGTGCATGGGGCAGAATAGTTTCAGTTGAGCCGAGAGTGCGCAGAAGATCGTCCATGAAGACGAAGCCTAGAATAGCAATAAAGACCCCTGTTATTAGGGATGTGAAGAAGCCCGTTGAAGCAATGAGGAGAGCGCTCTCTCTATTTTTTGCACCCAATGCGCGGGAGATGTAGTTCGCGCTTCCCTGCCCAAAGAAGAACGCTATAGCCTGAATGAACGCCATGTACGAGAAAATTACGCCTACAGCAGCCGGAGATTGTACATCAATACCAGCGACGTAGAAAGTATCGGCCATGTTGTAAATTGCGCTAATCATCATTGTGATTATAGACGGAACAGCGAGGCGGGATACTAATTTGCTTACGGGCTGAGTTGTCATCATAATATATTTTTTGTCTTGAGCGTTCATTTCAGAGGCCTCCTATGATATTTTCATGATATACTATCGAAAATCCGAAGAAAG
>CALGGR010000165.1 GCA_937915755.1 uncultured Fretibacterium sp.
TGCTGATAACATCATCAAAGAGTACCGCAATGCACAAGTCGAGGTGACAACTTTTTCTGACTTTCCTTTACGAAGGTGAGAACTTTCTGCTATAATCCCTTCCTGAGGTGAGAACTTTCTGCTATAATCCCTTCCTGAGGTGAGAACTTTGATAATTCACAGGATAAAAAAAGGGATAACTTACATCTACGAACGCACAATTGACTCAGAAGGAAAAAGACATGAAAAAGCTATCGGCAAGGTTGACGGAAACGGCAATGAGATTTATTATGCTGATATTCGCGATAACCATTCCAGTGGCGGGAAGGGGCGGGGGAATGGGAAGAACAACAAGAGCAAAGAACTTATCAAAACTGATTCCATAAGAGCAGACGATTATACTTTCGGCACTACTAAAGTTGAAGGTCTCGCTTTCGACCCGGTTAAAAATCCGGCTATCTACAGCGCACTTGTACCTGCCAGAATTGATGTCAGCAGGAGAAAATCACAAAGAAAGAAGATTGAAACTCTCTTCTATATCGACTTTAAGGAACTTAAACAAAGAGGCGTTTCCATTGATTATGAATATCTCCTTACTCCTTATGACAGAGAAATTCACAATGCTGTTGCTACTCTCGCTAGTGCTGGCAATGAATACATCAATCCTAGCATGATCTTTCAACTACTTTCTGGCAATACTGGGTCTACAAATGACATGAGTCCGGAAACCAGAAAAAGTATTCTCAGAAGCATTGATATCATGATGGCTACTCTCGTTAGTATCGATGCCTCTGCTGAAGTCAGCTCTCATATGATTACTAAAACCACTGGGATTTATAAAGGTGCTTTAATTCCTGCCGAAAGAGTCGAAATCATGGAGCTTAACGGACAGAAGGTTACTGACTGCATCCACTTGCTCAGAACTCCACCACTTTATGATTATGCTCGTGATAAAAATCAGATCGGCACCATTGATATCAAAATGCTCGATACTCCCCTCAGCAACACTAAAGAGAACATCGAACTCAAGGGTTACCTGCTCAAACGTATTGCTAGCATTAAGAACACAAAGAGCCATATGAGCGATACTATTCGCTACGATACCATTTACGAATATCTGAGAATTGACACAAATACGCCTGATAAAGATCTCCTCAGACACAAATATATGGATATCAGAAACAAGGTCAAAAAACTTTTGGACTTCTGGATCAAAATGGGACTCATTACCTCCTACACAGAAGAAAAAGAAGGCAAATCTATCGCTAAGGTTACCATTTCCATATAAACCCAGTATTCATAAGCACTTATAGACGGGTGCAAATTTCATTCATGGAAAAATGCGAAAAATCGGGCTTAAACACAGTTGTTGCAACAGGTTACAGCGATACGCAAAAAGTGTATAAGTCTTTATAGGTTTTATAAGACTTATAGCAGCACGACGGCGGCTTCTCGTTGGTCGCCGCCAGTCGGCTGTGTGAGAAAAAACAGAAAGAAGAACACACACCTCAATCCTGTGTACTTCTTCTGGTGTTCTGAAACATGAAGCGACCAACGGGAGCGTTCCCTAAGTAAGCGAGCCAACGAGCGAGCGGTGAGTGGTAGAAGAAAAGAGCAGAGAGTGCCCCTACCTTGATTGTGTTATAAAATTATTTCAGTTGAATTTATTGCATTGGAAGGAGTTTTTATTTTGAAGCGAGAGTTTTCACTGCCTTCCGCGTTACAGGAACTAGCGCAGTTAAAGCAATGGGTCTGCCATAAGGACAAGATACCGAAAAATCCATTGAATGGCATGAATGCAAAAGCGAATGACCCCGCGACATGGGGAACGTTGCAAGATGCGTTGGGTGCGTTGCAAACGAATAACTTTGACGGTGTCGGATTTCAATTCGGAGTGTATGAAGCAGGCATGTTGCGAGTAGCTGGAATAGACTTAGACCATGTAGTGCGTGCCGATGGGACGTTAGAGCCGTTTGCATTGAAAATCGTAGAGGAGATGAAGAGCTACACGGAGTATAGCCCAAGTGGAACCGGACTTCATATACTGTGTCGAGTGAAACTACCAGCAATCGGGAACAAAAAGGGACTTGAGAATGGTTGTGCAGTAGAGATGTACAATCATGGCCGATATTTCACAGTAACAGGTCGAGTATATGGAGAAGAACGAGCGGTAGCCGAGCGAACAGAGGAATATCGAAAAATGCACGAGAAGTACTTTGCCGAAGCTCCGGATGTCCCAGTAGCTCCTTCTCATGTGGTACAGCCTCGTATAGAAGAAATGAGCGATCGTGATTTGCTAGACAGAATGTTTAACAGCCAGAATGGATATGCAATTCGTAGGCTGTTTAGTGGAGATTTCAGTGGTTATCCAAGTCATAGTGAAGCTGACTTAGCACTAATAGCACATCTATTATTCTGGACTGGAGGAGATGAAGTGCGTGCAGATAGATTATTCCGAGAGTCAGGATTGATGAGGGAGAAATGGGATAGAGCAGATTACCGGAGCAAGACGCTGGAATATGCAAGAAGGAATCAGGTAGGCTTATACGAGCCACGTACAAGTCCCCCAACTGTGATTGAGAAAAATAGAGCGGCTCAGATTATTCAATTAGCAAGCTCTGTAAGCGACGTGAGTACGTCATCACTACAACTTTCAGAGACGAATGGACAGGATATAAGTTACTACATTCAGAACGGTTATGATAATGATGAAAAGAGGTTTGCACTTTATAAAGACCGGAAGACAGGATTTGAGAACATGGACAAGTTGATGAAACTATATCCCGGGTTGTATGTGCTAGGAGCAATAAGTAGTTTAGGAAAGACGACGTTTGCGTGTCAGTTATCGGATCAGTTAGCGCGAGCTGGAGAGCATGTGTTGTATTTTAGTCTTGAACAATCGCGTTATGAGCTAGTAACGAAAGGACTATCGAGACTGACAGCTCAGATAAATATGAACCATGCGCTGAGTGCAATAGAAATCCGTGAGGGGAAACAGTCATCGGAGCTGGAAAAAGCGAAGGAAGCATATATGAGCTACGGAAGACATGAAATCATATATGAGTGTGGGTTTGACACGACAATTGAGACGATAGTGGGACTAGTAAAGAATTACATGGAAGATAACGAAGTGAAGCCAATAGTAATAGTGGATTATCTTCAAATAATTCGACCGGTAGATAATCGAGTAAGTACGAAGGACGCAGTAGATGGACATGTGCGAGCATTTAAGAAGTTACAGGTAGAGAATGATTTAGTAGTATTGTTGATAAGTTCATTGAATCGGTCTAATTATTTAACGCCGGTAGATTATGAGAGTTTCAAGGAGAGTGGAGGAATCGAGTATACGGCGGATGTAATCTGGGGATTACAGTTGAGCGTGATGAATGATGAAATATTCGACAAAGAAGCGAAACTGAAGCAGAAACGGGAGGCAGTAAAAGCGGCGAAGAAAGCGATCCCGCGTCAGGTAGAGTTAGTATGTCTGAAGAACCGCTACGGAGTAAGTAGTTACACGTGTAGGTTCAATTATTATGCGCAATATGATTACTTTGTACCGAGGGACGAGAGAGAGACAGTAAGTCAGCATATAGAACCGTTAAGATTCTAAAAGGCAGAGTTTATTCCGAGCAGAACTCGATGATCCACTTGTGGAATAAATCCGAGACAGTGAGATTACGTCTGATAGCGTAGGTTTTAACAAGTATCCTATCTTGCGGTGAGATAGAGAAAGTCATCTTCATAGTGCGCTCAGATTTCTCTGGAGCATTACCAGTAACTACAGCAGTTAGCTGTGTTTGTTCTTTTTCTCTCTGGTCTGTTGCTTCTTCAAACATATTGCTTTTTACCATTTCGGTATTTCCTTCCTGCTGTATGTAATTATTGTATAGATATTAGTAAATAATATTATACAGCAAAGAGTTAAAAAATAAAGTTATTCTAGTGGGAGATTAAGGAACTCTCTAACTTTATTGCACAGCTCTAGAATAGCAACAGCAGCTTTAGACTTTGGAGCATAATCAACAACAGATTTGCGGTAAGCAGAAGCCTGAACGAACAGTTCTTATTGTGGTAGTGTTAGGATAGTATTATGTACATAGTTGGAAAGCCATTCATAGAAATCCCTTGACGCTCTCCACCTGTTAAAGGCATTCAGCACGTAGATTACTTTGCACTCATTATAATTTCTGTTCACAATCTCTATCATACGCTTCAGAGGCTCTATGTCCCTTGAAGTTGTTATTGTAGGAACGATAATTAAGTCAGCAGAACTAATCCATGCTCCAGGTGTATCAATTACCGAGACTAGAGCATTCACGTTCTTGTTTGTTCTGTGAATTGTTCCACCTTGACTGTCCAAGTCATAAAAATTGTAAACTGTTCCTGTTCTCTCAAAAGAGAAAGTTAATTCATCAGCAATTAATGATTTACCTACTCCGCCCTTAGTGTTGCAGATTAATATTTTTTTCATTATCTCTCCTCTATATGGTTATTTATAAATAATATTCTACTATTATTATTAATTATTTGATATGTAGTAATAATGATTTACTGAAATATTCTAGAGAAAAATATTAATTGTTTAATTACAGAAGTAAAAAGATATTTCAAGAAATACTAAATACTTTAATTAGCTATTTAATGTTAAACATAAATAATATTAATTGTTCTCAATAATCCGAATGAGTAAAAATAATTCAGTAACTTAATATTAACGTAATTAATACTTACTCGCGTAGACTTCTAACAGTATTTATTGAAAATAATTTTTATTACTTAGGTAAAAAGATGAAAATCATATTTATGGGAAGATTTATTTTGATAGAATATTTATTAGTTGTCTAGGAGTAACTATGAATGGTTCATTCGGAAAATGCTTCAAGTTGCCTGTAACTAGAAATGAATTTTTATCCTGAGTTTGCACAGTAATGGAGTAGAAAGGTAAATCTTTGATATCAGTAATGGGGAAATAAAAAGGTGCAGGTTCAAAGAGAATGCCGAATAGTGAAATAGTGTCTAGTAAAATATTAATTTTACCTTCTGAGAAATTGAATTTTTTCCTGTTGAGTACATTTCTATATTCAGTTGCTATTGCATGGCTATAGATGGGAATGATGTTTCCTCTGATAATTTCTTTTACTACTTGAACAGTAGCAGTATCATCTTTATCGGATAATAGAGCTGAGACTAGAACATTTGTATCAATAACAGCATAGAGCATTACAAAGAACCTTCCGCTTCTAATCGAGCTTGGTGTATCTCTTCATTTATTTCCTCTAAAGTCATGTTTTGCAGTCCATTTCTCTTTGCTTCATCTCTAAGTTCTAGGAAAGCCTCCATAGCTTTCTCCCTTGTGATTACAGGAGAATAAATCTCAAAAGGAATTTTACGTTCTCGAACGACGGCACGAGCAAAAACATTAAAGGCAGTAGAAGCATTCATACCGAAGTCAGAGCAAAGAGTATCGAATTGTGATTTTAATGACTGCTCCATACGTACACTAAAAGTAATAACAGACAAAATAACACCTCAGATAATATAATTTTTAGTAATTATAATCTATTAGGTTCATAGAGACAAATAAAATAACTCATTGAGTTCAAAATATTTATTTTTCCTTATAAAATAAACTGTCGTTATAAAATCTCTCTTTTCGATATGTAACTCTCAAGCACTGAGTTTATTAGCTCTGTTACACTTGTTCTAATGCCTGTCTGTAACTGTTTCTGAGCCGCTAGCTTGTTGAGTGAAGCTAGTGTTGATGGCTTCATGATTAGGTTAAACCTTTTGCTTTTGTTCTCTCCTTCAGTTCTCTTTGGTCTGCCTTGATTGCTCGTTTTTTTCTCGGTATTTGAGAAGAAATTAAAACTCATATATGAATGCACCTCTCGTAAATAAAGTATTGGCAGGGAATACTACCCCACCAATATTTGTTATGGTTCTGGGATGTACTAGCTCTAAAGAAGATTAGCGGTAGAGCTGATACTTATCTAAACCGAAGATAATAGCCAGAGAAGCATCATGAGGAGAACAGGGTAAGCGCAGGGTGTACAGGTTGCTCAATGTCTCCCAAAAAGTATTGCGATTGTAGCAATACTCAAGAATAATGGCGGCCTGTAGGTAATGAGAATTGTCCAGAAGATTATTCATGAACGCTACTATCCTTTCATTGCAATCATGAGTTGCATGAAGGAGTATCTTGTTACCTTCTAAGTGTGGAGTGATAGAGGTATCCAAGCATTTCTGGAGGAAAGCCTTAGCAGCTGCACTAAAGAAGTGAGGCAAATCATCGTTCATTAGCTGCAGGCAGTTCATATAGTCCTTATCAAGTAGA